>DASZVM010000639.1:0-8626 GCA_035547295.1 Puia sp.
GGAAAAGGTTAATTTGGAAAGAAAGTTTAAGAAATTAAAAATTCTGACAAAGGCGGAATTTGAAAATATGTTTGACAAATGAACGTCGCTCATTTATTTAATACAAACAGGCTCTCAGCCGCCCCACCCCCCGGCGCCAGCTTCACCGATAGCCTGGACCGCCGGTCCACGGTTATCTTCTCTATCACATACCCCTCCGGCTTATCCTTCCAGTCCGCATCCGGCGCATCCTTATAGATCGTGGCCTCATACTTTAAACCCGCGGGCAAAAAATCCAACGACACATCAACCACACGCCCATGCTCATCCGTCACTGCCCCCACATACCAATTCTCTTTCCCCTTCTCCTTCCGTGCGATCGTAAGATAGTCCCCGGGCTCGGCCTCCAGCACCTTTGTATCATCCCAATCCACCGGCACATCCCTGATAAACTGAAAAGCATCCATATGCGCTTCATAATTCTCCGGCAGATCAGCCGCCATCTGCAGGGGACTGTACAACGTCACATATAACGCCAGCTGCTTGGCCAGCGTCGAATGCATCTGTCTCCCCGGCACAGCCGTATAATTCCTCAGCTTGAAGATACCCGGCGTATAATCCATCGGGCCGCCCATAAGCCTCGTAAACGGAAGGATGGTCTCATGCTCCGGCGCACTGCCATTGCTGAACGCGTTGTATTCATTGCCCCTGGCAGCCTCACAGGCCAGCCAGTTGGGGAAAGTACGCTGCAGCCCCGTGGGACGCACAGGCTCATGCGCATCCAGCATGATATGATAAGCGGCAGCCTTCTCCGCCACCCGGTTATAATGGTTCACCATCCACTGCCCGTCATGATGCTCGCCCCGGGGAATGATCCGGCCGACATAACCGGTCTTCACAGAAGTATACCCATACATCCGCATATACCTGAATGCAGTGTCGAGCCGGCGCTCATAATTGGTGGCCGCCCCCGACGTCTCATTATGCATGATCAGCCTGACCCCCCTGGACGCCGCATAGTCCGACAGCTCCTTTACATCAAAATCCGGGTAAGGTGTCGTAAAATCAAATACATCCTCTTTCCAGTTGCCAAACCAATCCTCCCAGCCCACATTCCAGCCTTCCACCAGCACACCCTGGATATTATGGCTTGCGGCGAAATCGATATACCTTTTTACATTCTCCGTATTGGCCCCGTGCTTGCCGCTGGGGATCAGCGCACCGGCGGCCGACAGGCTGTCCGGAAGATCCGAATAGCTCCAGGTAGCCTTCCCCGTTTGCATCTCCCACCATACCCCTACGAATTTCATAGGACGTATCCAGCTGCTGTCGCCGATCCTGGACGGCTCATTCAAATTCAGTATGATCCTGCTGGTAAGGATATCCGCGGCCTTATCGCTGACGATCACAGTCCGCCAGGGAGTGGCAAAAGGCGCATGCAGATAGGCCTTGTTCCCCACGGCATCCGGTACCAGCGTGGACGTAAGCACCAGGGACGACCTGTCCACATGCAGCTGCATGGCAGGATAATTTATCAACCCGGCCTCATGGATATTGATGTAAAGACCATCCGCACTTTTCATCATCAGCGGCGTCTGCACGGCATACCTGTCAGGAGCTGCCCGCACGGCAATATCCGTGGACTTTTCCACCATCTCCTTATTATCGATCTCGCTCACCTTCGAGGTCGTATACGGATACTCATTGGTGTCATAATCCCCCGGTATCCAAAAGGTCTTGTGATCACCCGCCAGGGCGAACTGCGTCAGCTCATCCGTGACGACAAAATAGCCAAGCCCCGACTCCCGGGGGAATACATACCGGAACCCCATCCCATCCTCAAAAACACGAAAGACGATATCCAGCCTGCGATGGGGCGCCTCCCGCTGCTGCAGATGCACCGTCAGCTGCTGATGATGATCCCGGATACGGTTCACTTCACCCCAGACGGGCTGCCAGGACACATCCACCGTAGACCTCTCCACCCCCAGCCACTGAAAATCCCTGTAAAAACCACTGTCCTTATCCAGTTTGAAACCCATCCTGGAAGACCTGATCACCTCTCTGCCGCCAAAGGATAGGGCATACACAGGCGCCCCCTCCCTGTCAAGCATAAAAGACAGCTTTGTCTTATTCATTATAACCGACGCTGCCCGGACATCCTGCTGGGCACGGACACCATGTAAAACCAACACGATCAAAAAAAGCAAAAGAATTCTCTTACGGATCATAAGCATAAATCAAAAACGTTTTAAAAAAACACCGTCTCACCAGGTCATCTCGCCCGTTAGTCATCCGGTCAAATTGTCCTGACCAGTCACCCGATCAAACCATCCTCGCCCGTCACCAGATCAAAGGGCGGCAGGATCTCTCCCACCGCCTTTGTTTGAATGGTCCAGGCTTGCAGAACTTCGTCGGAGCTGCTTCGCCTTCGCTCCGGTAGGTCGCGACGCGCTATCACTGATACCCCGGATTCTGCTGGTTCGCGATCTTGCTGTTCGCATTGATCTCAGCCAGCGGTATCGGCCATGCATAAGTCTTGTCCGGGAAAACGATCGGGTTGTCCGCATTCAGGGCCGTCACAAAATAAGCCGCCTCCGACTTGCCCAGGTGCCACCTGCACACATCATACCACCAGTGGCCCTCATTAAAAAGCTCGGCCCAGCGCTCATAATACAAAGGGTTGTTACCCAATACAGGATCGGGATATACGGGGTTTGCGGCGCTGGTCGTAGCATTCAGGCTTGCATAATCCACAGGCGAAGGTTGATCCACGGGATAGCCATACGCCCTGCGTTTCACTTTATTCAGATATTCCAGCCCCTTGGTCCCTTCGCCGGAATTGATACAGGCTTCCGCATACAGCAGATAGACATCGGCCAGACGCAACAGATAGAGATTGGCCCCGTCAGCCTGTCCGCCCTGCACATTGTTGACATTGGAGAATATAGGCGCATACTTCCGGAAGCTCCATCCATATTTATCGAACTGACCCGCCAGGAATGCCGGCTTCGACACAGGGAAATACCCGTCCGAAGGCACATTGATCGCCGAGTCGACCCATGGCTGCAGCATGCTGACATAGATCCGCGGGTCCACCGTCTTGTTCGCACGTGCATCCAGCGCCTGCTGCTTATAGACAGGGTCCATGACCTTCGGAGGGTTCAACGCGCTGGCCGGCTTGGAATTATTAAAGGCAGGGTTCGTCACAAGGTTATAACCACCCAGCGCATATCCATATCGTAATACATTGTTGTCATGGATGACCTCGTTACCGTAACCCAGGGGGTTGGAGGCCGCTTCCGTACCGTCATTGCCCAATACCCAGGGACTCCAGATAAGCCCGTTGATGCTGGTAGAGTTGGGGGCATTCCCATATACCCCATAGTTGCCCTGCGCATTGAGATCGATGTTCAGCTCGAACAGCGACTCTTCATTGAACTCATTGGCCGTAATCCCGATAAAAGCATCCCTGTACTTCGCATAAGGCATGAGGGATTTGCCGCTGCCCGTAATAACATCCGACAATGCGGCCTTGGCATTGACATAATCTTTTGTAAAAACATACGCCTTGCCTAACAAACCCTTGGCAGCCCATTCGCTGACCCGGCCTACCTCATTGCCCGTCCACACCTTTCCATGTAATAACCCCGCCGCAGTGGTAAGATCGCTCTCTATCAACGCCCACACCGTTTTGATACCCGCCCTTGGACGCTGTGTGCTGACAAGCGTAGTGTCTTTCACCGTTACGATAGGCACACCCAATGTATCCCCCGCCGCCGGGTTGGGTACATTGTCCTCTCCAAAAAGGTTCTCCAGCTGAAAATAATAGTAAGCCCTGAGAAAATAAGCCTGCCCCCTTACATAATTGACGGCATCGACATCCCCTTGCGGACGGGGGACGGGTGCATAGTTCTTCTCGTACGTGTCGGCCCCCTGTAAAGTGGTATTACAATTCTTGATCCCCGCATACAGCACCGCCCAGGCGCCCTGTACATAAGAGTTGGACACCTGCAGGTTGGTATTGGCCATTTCATGCCAGCCGCCATTGTCATTATAAGCTGAATTGGCCGTATGCGTACAGTTGGCCAGTACTTTTGGCAGGAAATTAAAACCAAACAGGTTGGGGTCCCGGAGATTGCTGTAACAGGTAGCCAGTACGCTGTTCAACTGATCCAGGTTCGCCGGATAATTACCCGACAGGTACACGTTGGTAGGCAGCACCGCCCCGGCAGGGTCTTTCTTGCAACCCGCTATAACGGCAAAGGCCATCAGCAGGGGGAATATTTTTTTGATCATATTAATACGTTTTAAACAATGGGTTAGAAATTCAGGTCAAGCCCTGCTGAAAAGATCCGTGTTTGCGGATATTGAGATACAGCGTCCAGTCCGCGCGTCGTTACCCCTACGCCCGTACCGACGAACCCCATGACAGCCTGATGGGAGAACGAGCTGCCGATCTCAGGGTCGACACCGGAATATTTGGTGATGGTAAACAGGTTGTTGGCCATGACAAATATCCTCGCGCTCTTCATGCCCGCTTTCCCCAATATTTCATTTGAAAAAGTATATCCTATCTGCAGGTTCTTCAGCTTGAGATAGCTCCCGCTTTCTACAAAATAGCTGTTGACGCTGGAATAGTTCCCGTTGGGGTCGAAGCCATAGCTGCCGTCGGGTTTTACAAAACCCATGCGGGGCTGCCCCGTGAGACCATTGGAACCCAGGAACGAGTTACCCCAAACCTTTGTAGTCGTAGTAGCGTCGCTGATAAAGGGATACATTTCATATGCCTTCACACCATTGTAAATATCCACGCCCGCCACGCCATTGAACAGCAGCGCTGCATCAAAACCCTTCCAGTTCAGCCGTATATTGATCCCATACACCATCTTGGGGTTGGGATTACCGATGACCTGTCTGTCGTTGCTGGAAATAGCCGTGCCGTTCTTGGGATCATGCGCAAAGATCAGGTCCCCCGCGCGCGCCGCATTCCCGTTCACTATCTGTTTCGCGGCATCCGCATCCGTCTTGAATATGCCCAGCACTTTATAACCATAGAAAGATCCAAAAGGCAAGCCGCTCTGGGTGATGGTAATAGGAAGGTTCGGCGTAATGCCATATCCCTCGTTGCCATTGTTGTAGTAGTTGTATCCGTCATAGAGAGCGCTGGTTGCAATACCATCCAGGTTGGTCACTCTGTTCTTGTTAAAGCCCGCGTTCACGCTGATGTCATAGCTGAGCGCTCCCGTCTTGTCCCGGTAGCCTACCAATACATCCACCCCCTTGCTGCTGACATTCCCGATATTGGTAAAGTAAGGCGCGGAGAACCCCGCGCTCAATGCGGAAGGCAATGCATACAGCATATCCTTCGTCTTCTTGTTATACCATTCCACCGTGAGGTACAGCTTGTGGTTCAACAGCTCGGCGTCTATGCCCGCATTTGTTTCCGTTACGGTCTCCCAGTGCAGGTTGGGGTTCGCCAGGTTATTGATGGAGCTTCCCAGGTACAAAGGCGCGCCGGGAGCGAAATTGGCGCCATTAAGCGAACCGAGACCATCCACGCCTGTAAAGGCCCCAAAATTAGCGGTATAGGTATACGCAGGGATATTGCTGTTCCCCAGCTCTCCATAGCTGCCCCTGAGCTTCAATACGTTTACAGTAGACAGCAGGGGCTTGAAAAATCCTTCCTCGGATATCGTCCATCCCGCGCTCGCGGCGGAAAATGTACCTTTCTGCTTGTTTGGACCAAAAACGGTAAAGTTGGCATCCTGCCGGATCGACCCCGAAATATAATAACGGTTGTCATAATTGTAGTTCACTCTTCCGAAATAGGATTTTATCAGACCGTTGGGGTCCATAAATCCGCTGGCAGTCGTGGTGGAATTGGACGTCGGTATGATGGAATAGGTCGTCACCCCGTTGGCGGTCACCGTCGTGTTAAGCCCATTGTATTTTGACGTTATCTGCTCATAGCCCGCAACAGCATTGATATTATGCTTCCCCACCGACTGATCGTAGGTCAGCACAAAGTTATCCAGGAACTGGCTGCTCTGGTTGTACAGCTTGTTCAGGGAATTGGTGGTGCCTACCACAGCTCCGAAATTGTAGGGGTATTGGAAATAATCCTGTGTTTCCAGATAGTATGAATAGCCGAAATTCGTCCTGAAATTCAGATGGAAAGGCAGCTTTACCTCCACGTATGCATTGCCCTGCAGGTTGTTCTGGTAATCTACCGCATCAGCCGAATAAACGGCGCCTACAGGATTCGGCGCGCCGAACTGGATGCCATAGCCCGGCGGGACGGTACCCCAGGTACCATTCTGGTTGTGTATAGGAATGATCGGCGCCGTACGGAAGGGAGGGTTGTGCAGCTGCGCTTCACTACCCAGCAACGGTACCGTTTTCCGCTGACTGACAGCCAGCTGCTCGCCCAGCTTGATATACTCGCCCAGCTTGTAATCCGTATTTACACGGGCTCCGCCGATATTGGAATAATTGCGGATATAGATCCCTTTCTGGGCATTGTAAAATCCGGATAACAGATAGTTCACCGCAGGCGTGGCGCCGGAGACCGAAAGATTATAGTTCTGCTCGTAAGCATCCCCATATAGAGCATGCACCCAATCCGTATTGGCCAGGGTATCCGTATGCGTTGCATTTTTAAAATAATTGGGATTGATGATGTTCTGCAGCTTGATATAATCCTCCTTGCCCAATAGATTGGTGATCAGCTTGGGCTTGGTTACCCCATAACGGGCATTGAAATTGACGGCGGGCTTGCCGATATGCCCCTTCTTTGTCGTAATAAGAATGACCCCTCCCGCCGCGGCGCTGCCATAGATCGCGGCCGCGCTGGCATCCTTGAGGATATCCACGGACTCGATGTCCTGGATATTGATGTTGTCGCCTGGCATCCTTACCCCGTCCACGATATACAATGGCGCAGGCTGGTGCAGGGAAGAAAGACCACGGATGATGATGGTAGGTGCAGCGCCCGGCTGACCGGAATTCTTGATCACCTCCACCCCCGCGGCCCGTCCCTGCAGCGCCTCCGTGACGCTTGTCACCGGTTGGTTCTTAATGGCACTGCCCCTCACACTGGCGACAGAACCCGTTACATCCTTTCTTTTCTGTGTTCCATACCCCACCACTACCACCTCGTTGAGACTCCCTCTGGCAGGAGCAAGACTGATCTGAAGCACTTCCGTACCCCTGGCTACCACTTCCAGCGTTTCATATCCCACATAGGAGACTTCCAACCGGGAAACTTTGGCCGGCACCGTTAGGGAAAAATGACCGGTGGCATCCGTACTGACCCCTTTGCCGGATCCTTTTATTTTGACCGTGGCGCCGCTGAGCGCCCCTCCCTTTTCATCGCTTATCGTCCCCGTGACCGTCCGGTCCTGTGCCTGGACGACGCTAAACCTAAAGAATAAAAGAGCGCAGATGGCAGCCCATTGCAGGAGCAATCGCTTTTTTTTCATAAACAGGCAATTTGTTTTGATGGCTAAATTTTACCTGTCAAAGAAAAAATTTGAAAGAGCCAAATGCAATTTATATTCGGATTGTATAAGAAATATTGCCCCAATTTGAAAAAAAAGGAGGCATTAACACCTATGTATCAAACAGTTAATTTCACATTAACATTTCCAATATATAACTAACTTACCTTCAGTCCCCGAAGGAAATTCACACTCATAGAGAGCCGATTACACCCACTTTATAATTTCAGGAGCTTATCGACAAGGATATTCACGACTTCCGCCGCGACGAGGATGATAATGATCCATTCCAGGACGGTGCTGTTACGGTACTGCAGGAGGTCCTTAAAAAGTTCCAGGTTTTCTCTGATGATCTCCAGTCCTTCCCTGACATCCCTGAACCGCTCCTGCAGATCAAAGGTTTTTTTAAGCCCAAGATCGATCCTGTTCAGGTTCTCATCTTCCCAGGTCTCGGGAGGCGAATCGAATATGTACAGGTTCTCCGCGATACGGTTTTTCAGATTAAGGGTTCTCCCGATGTATCGTTTCAGGCTTTTCCCCGATATGGCAAGCTTGCCCTTTTTTTCCAGCAGCAGGGTTTGCGAATTCGTCTCTTCCAGCAGCAGGTTGGTCTGGTCCGAAAAGTAATCCAAAGCCACTGACTGGCTGACATTCAGCATGATCAGACGCAGCGTATCCGTGTCCGCGTTTACGATCTCGATTGTATTGTAGCCAAACCGGTTCTCCCGGGCATTGGTCTCAACCTGGAACTCTTCGCTCAACGGCTGATCGAACAGGTTCTTGGAATATGGCGCGATCCTTTCCAGGAAAACCTTACAGGCTCCCTCGCTCGTATTCAGAAAACAGACCACACCATATTTAAAGACATAAACATAGGACTCGGCGCCAGTTTTATAGAACAGCTCATCGGCATCAAAATGAGAGATCCCTTCGCTATATGCAGTTTTGAATGATTTGATGTCGATACTGTCAGCTATCTGGTATGACACGACAGGAAGCATGATCGCAAGTTAACCCATTCCCCCGACCTCCGCAAACTCCCCCCGTAGCTCAAAAATTGCCTATTTTTAAAGAATGAATACCCGAACCCAACAGGTATTGCTTCATCTGGCAGGTGTTATATTGGTATTGAGCCTGCCCTTGCT
>DASZVM010000640.1:0-2365 GCA_035547295.1 Puia sp.
AAAGATCCAGCTGCCGGTATAATGCCTCCACTCTTTCAGGGACGGGCGTTGTCATCGCCAGCTCGTGGATATTTCTTTCCAGCATCCCCGGCCATGCATTGATACGTATAAAAGGCTGACCGATATCTTTCAAAGTAGGTATAACGGCATTGATCATCACAGGCGCGGGCAGCAGCCGGCTCAGCTGCCGGATACGTGCTTCCTCCCCTGTAAAATCCAGGTCCATAAAGAGGACTGCATCCCGATGCCGCAGGAGTTCATCCACATCGTCCGCCCATATGCATTCCCACTCCGGCGACAGCCTGGGGGGCAGCCATTCTTTCGCCCCCGTCCTTCCCGCAATGACAGCGATTTTACTCATACCGCAAATATAAGCCTTACCTTGCAGCCCTATGGAAAAGCAAATCATTACCACGCCCAATGCCCCTGCGCCCATCGGTCCCTACAGCCAGGCCGTACTGGCCGGCAACATGCTGTTCATCTCCGGTCAGATCGCCCTCGATCCCGCCACAGGCAACCTGAGGACCACCGATGACATCATCGCGGAAACACACCAGGTAATGCATAACCTGAGAGCCATCCTCTCCGCGGCAAACATGGACTTTGGTCACGTGGTAAAGACCACCATCCTCCTGAGCGACATCGGCCATTTCGGACAGGTCAATGAAGTATACGGGAAGTATTTTACAGGTGATTTCCCCGCAAGAGAAACCTATGCGGTCAAAACCCTACCAAAGAATGTCAATGTGGAGATCAGCATGGTCGCTTTCCTGCACTAGTTTTTCAGCACACCCAGCTCCCTGCCGATCTTGGTAAAGGCCGCAATAGCCTTATCAAGGTGCTCCTGCTCATGACCCGCGCTCAGCTGCACCCTGATACGCGCCTGCCCCTTTGCCACGACGGGATAGAAGAAGCCGATCACATAGATGCCTTCGTCCAGCAGCCTGGCGGCAAAATTCTGTGCGACCACCGCGTCATAGAGCATGATAGGTACGATAGGATGGTCTCCGGACCGGATGTCAAAGCCGGCCTCCGTCATTTTTTTACGGAAATATTTTGTATTGTATTCCAGCTTATCCCGTAATGCCGTCGTTCCGCTCAGCATATCGAGCACCGCGATGCTGGCCCCTGTAATGGAAGGGGCCAGGCTGTTGGAAAAAAGATAGGGACGGCTGCGCTGACGCAGCATCTCGACGATCTCTTTCCTTCCGCTGGTAAATCCCCCGCTGGCGCCGCCAAGCGCTTTCCCCAGCGTGCCCGTGATGATATCGATACGTCCCATGACGCCGCGATATTCATGCGTGCCCCTGCCCGTCTTTCCCAGGAAGCCGGAAGAATGGGATTCATCGATCATGACAATGGCGTCATATTTATCAGCCAGATCACAGATCCTGTCCAGTTGGGCAATGGTGCCGTCCATGCTGAAAGACCCGTCCGTCACGACGATCCTGCTGCGGGCGCTTTGCGCGGCTTTCAGCTGCTCTTCCAGGTCCTCCATGTTGTTGTGCTTATAACGGAAACGCTGCGCTTTGCAAAGACGTACCCCGTCGATGATGGACGCATGGTTCAGCTCGTCGGAAATGATGGCGTCCTCGGCTCCGAACAATGGCTCGAATACACCGCCATTGGCATCAAAAGCGGCTGCATAGAGAATGGTGTCCTCCGTCCCGAGGAACGTCGCGATCTTCTGCTCCAGCTCCCTGTGAATATCCTCCGTACCGCAGATAAACCGGACACTGCTCATCCCGTACCCCCTCGCATCGATGGCCTTATGAGCCGCCTCTATCACCTTGGGATGAGAGGAGAGACCCAAATAATTATTGGCGCAAAAATTCAGGACTTTCTTATTGTTCACCGTTATCTCGGCCCCCTGGGCGCTGGTAATGATACGTTCGGATTTAAAAAGACCGGAAGCCTTGATCTCTTCCAGCTCTGCAGCGATGCGTTTGACAAAGGAGGAATTCATAAAGGAATTTTTTAAGAGGCCAAAGGTAAGTGGTTGACCTTTCACGGGTTGTACAACTAAGGGTATTTTTTCGGAAATTGTAACAAATTAATAGTTACTTTTGTCTTATAAGAGAAATAGGGCTATTTATGAGATCAAAAACCTATATCCGGCTTTCCCTCCTGATCCTGGTTACAGCAACCAGCCTCATTCTCTTTTCCTATTCCCGGAAAAAAGTCAATACCGACACCGAACGCAGCACCGAATGCGGCGGGAGCAAATCCTGCGAAAAAAAGGCCCAGTCGGAATTTATCCTCTGGGAATCGCTCACTCGTAACTTACTGTCCGCCAGAGGTTAATAATCTTTTCTCCCTCGTGTAACATTTCTTTTGTTTGTTCGTACCACTGGTATGAATGTAA
>DASZVM010000641.1:0-3209 GCA_035547295.1 Puia sp.
CGTTTTCCTGTCAGCCGCAAACTTCCATACATGGGTGCCGGAACCGATGTCCTTCCCCCGGAACTTTCCATTCAACATGGGCCCGCCCGGAACTACGATGGTCGGCAGGTCTACACTGGCCGCCCCCATCAACGTGGAAGGCGTGGTCTTATCACAGCCCGTCAGCAGCACTACCCCATCCAGCGGATTGCCGCGGATGGATTCCTCCGCATCCATGCTGGCCAGGTTCCTGAACAACATCGCCGTTGGTTTGAGCAAGGTCTCTCCCAGGGACATAATGGGGAACTCGAGGGGAAAACCGCCCGCCTCATACACTCCCCTCTTCACCACCTCCGCAATGTCCCGTAAATGTGCATTACAGGGAGTGAGCTCCGACCAGGTATTACAAATGCCGATCACCGGCCGGCCATCAAACATATCCTCGGGAAACCCCTGGTTCTTCATCCAGCTGCGATAAATAAAACCCATTTTATCCGTCTTGCCAAACCAATCACGACTACGGAACGCTGTCATATAGTAAGCTAATTTTTTATAGGTCTGTAAACTACATTATTCATCTCAAATTGCATGATCTTTCCCGCCGCATCCGGGGAAAATTGTATCCACTCCCGGTCCCACCAGAAATAGTTGTAATATCCGGCAAATGTGTCATGGCTCCAGTGCCGTAAAGCGAGATGGATGCCGTTGGGCAGTCCTATCCACAGCGAATCTCCGGACAGAACGACATGAGCATCTCCATAGATCTCATTCGTATAGTCACCTGCATAGGCCGCCAGTGGCAAGGACGGCCTGGTCCCCTTTATCCGGCTGGCCTCTTTTTCTTTTTCCTTCCGCTGCTCTTCATCCTTCAGCTTCTTATACAGGTTATAACATTCGACACTCCAGTCACGGCCGCTGCCCGGGAAACACCAAAGGTCCATCGCCTTGTACATGAGGGCATGCCTGATCTCCGAATGATCCAGGTTGCCCATGATATAGATGCCAAAATGCTCCGAAGGCAACAGACCGATGAGGGCCACGGCTCCATCCAGACTCCCTGTATGGAATTGCACCATCCTGCCGCGATAATCTTCCTGGAACCACCCCAATCCATACGTCATCCAGGAAGAATGGGTCAGCTGCAGCGTAGGATAGAATTCATTTTCCGTGACTATTACCTGCGGCTTGAATAATTCGTTCCAGGTCTCCGCTTTCAGCAGCCGCCGCCCATTCACCCTGGCGCTGTCCAGCATAAAAAGCATCCACTTGTCTATATCGTCGGCAGAGGTCCAGACCCCTCCGGCAGCATCGACACCAGGATAATCGATCCGGGGAATAACCCTTATACTATCATCTGCCATCACATGCAACCCCTCGATACTGGATTCACCCCTCACCCTCGAATACGTCGGATAAGTATGACGCATACCCAGCTCCCCAAAAAGACGACGGGTGATAAAATCCTCCCAGCTAAGCCCGCTGACCCTGCGTATCAGCTCACCGGCCACGATGTACATACAGTTCTGATAGATAAAGGAAGTGTGAAAAGGATAAGCAGGCGGCGCCAGCCGCATACGGCGAACGATCTCATCCGCGGAATAGCCATAGATCCAAAGATTATTCGTGTTGCCAAGCCCCGCACTGTGGGTCAGCAGATCGCGTACGGTAAGCTCGGCGGATACATAAGGATCATACAGGGAAAAAACCGGCAATACATCTCTGACCTTATCCGTCCAATGCAGCCTGCCTTCATCCACCAGCATCCCTATGCACACCGCCGTCATCGCCTTTGTAGTAGAAGCGCATATTCCCACGGTAGCCGTTGAAAAAGGCGCAGTCCTGCCCATCTCCGTTACCCCAAAACCTTTCCTGAATACCACCCGGCCATCCTTCACCACCACGACGGACATACCCGGCGTCTTCCACAACGCAAGCGCCTGCCGGACATAACGGTCAAAGATACCGGCCTTATCCGGAAGAGGGGTCTGCCGGTCTTGTCCGGCAGCAGACATTATACAAAAGGATAATAGAACCTGAAGGGTCCAGGATTTCATACGACAGCCGGTTTGACGTAAGTTACCCAATTATCAGGCAACTTAATTCTGTTCTTCCCGTTTCATGAATTTTTTAAAACTGTCGCTGACATATACAAGGATATCTACGCTCGCCGCCTTACGGCAATACTCATAGGTAGGCCGGAAATGCATCATGAACTGCTGCAGGCTGTCGCCTTTCAGCTTGGTAAGACGGGCTACATACTCCCGTGAATAACGAAAATCTATATAGAACTCTTCTTCTTCACGCATCAGCCGCTTCTTTAGCTTTTCCCTGTCCTGGTCCTCCCTGGAAGCATTCCGGAATATATTCATGGTAACGCCAACTCCATCCCCGCTTCTTTTTCGCTCCAGCCGGGGCGGCGTGCCATGATCGTACACCCAGCTGTACTCCTCCCGCCTGGCCATGGAATCCAGCTGATAATTGCTCAGCGAACCCACTTCCACCGCGCGCAGCACCTGAGCCTTGGGCTCCATATATTCAGGATAGTCGGCGGCCAGCATGGAAGTGTCCACAATGATCGTATCCGCCTGATACCCCACATGGGAAAAGATCAGCACGTCCCCTTGCGCGGATTGGATCCGGAAGGTTCCCCGCTCATCGGAAAGATCATGCCGGCGCTGAGTCTTATTCTCGATGGAGACAGAAACAAGGATTTCTTTACTGCCCATTTTAAGGACCTTCCCCGTCAGGAAGCGCTGGGCAAATCCCGGACAGGAAAATAGCAGAAAAGCTATGATCAGATAGGACGAGTATCGCATAGGTCAGGAGGCAAAATAAATTATTAGTATGGATTTTAACCAGTCATTCTCATAAAAAAAATCTAATTTTCCCTATGCAACGCCATTTTCTACCCATTTACACGGCCTTCCTGTTCCTTACCACCTCCCCCGTCACCGCCGGCACCGGCGCCCCGGCCCGGGATTTTTTCTCCATCCGGATCTATCAGCTAAAGAACGCCCGGCAGGAAGAAATGGTCGATAAATACCTCCGGGAAGCCCTTTTGCCTGCCCTCCACCGGAAAGGAATGGACAAAATAGGCGTATTCAAACCCGTAGGTAATGACACGGCCGCCATCCGCCGGATCTACGTGCTCATGTCCTTTCACAGCCTGGAACAATTTACACAGCTGACGGAAAGCCTGGAGAAAGACACCCGCTACCTGTCCGACGGAA
>DASZVM010000642.1:0-4939 GCA_035547295.1 Puia sp.
CAGGGTGCGCAATATCGGCGGGGAGGCGGGGCTGATCACCATACCCGTGAAGGTAGATGGGCACTTAGCCCTGACCGATAGCGTCCGGCTGCAGCCCGGGGACAGCATGACCGTGACAAGTTCGCCCCTCATCAGCGGGGAGGGCATCCACCAGGTGCAGGTAAAGGAGGTAACGATCACCTGTAAGGTATATGATCATGCTCTTGCATCGGTGATATTGGACTTTTCGCCGGAGGGGATCAGGGGGGACAGCGTGGTGGAGGATGGCTCCGGTTTTGGCAATCATGCGAGGATCATCGGCCATGGAAGCTCCGGGGAGGGAAAGGGCAGCCTGGTCCGTGGTAAGGATAGCTATCTTGAAGTAGCCCATGCGCCGTCGCTGGACAGGATGGGAGAGACGCTTACGATGATGGTACGCGTGTTCCCTCTTGGTACCGGAGAGCATCTGATGGATATTCTTTCGAAAGGCGACAACCATGTGCTGCAGGTGTCGGGCAACAGGGAGCTGACCTTTTTTGCCGGGGGATGGGGACGTGGGGATTGTACGGTACCTTTACCGGAGGACTGGTCAGGGCATTGGCATTATATTGCAGGAGTATGTACCGGCAGCCAGCTGAAGCTATATATCGACGGCGTGCTGAAGGGGGTAGCCCATGCAGATGGAAGCGTGAACCTTTCCGTGGATAACAAATGGGTGGCGGGGAGGAATGAGGAGTTCCCGGGTCAGCGGGCTTTCAACGGCTTTATCGACAAAGTGAAGGTATTTGCCGAACCGTTGACGGATGATGAAGTCATGTCGCAGAGTAAAAAATAAAAATTGCCATATGAGAACAGGAAAATGGATACAACTGATATGGGCGTCGCTATTGTGTTTTGCGCTATGTCCTGTCATTGCCCAACCGGCCCTGGACAGCAGCCATTATGTACCTGTGGACAAAGGCCTATCGAAGGACTGGTATCGCAGCCTGTGGGCTGACGAACGTAAGCCTTACAGAGGGAAGGAACTGGCCACCATCGGGATGCCTTGCGGAGGAATTGCCGCAGGACAGCTGTGCGTGCGTGGAGACGGAACTTTTGCCGACTGGTGGATATGCAATAATGCTTATAACACGGGCTATGGCAAGGATTCGCTTATGAACTTCAAGACGGCGCTGGGTCCCTGGAAAGTGTGCTATCAGACTTTCCGGCCGGCTTCTTATATCGACCAGGGATTTTCCGTAAAGATCACGCAGGATGGACGTGCGCAGGAAAGGAGACTGGATTCTTCCGGGTTTGACGACATATCATTTTTTGGTGAATATCCCATCGCGAATATCAAATACGCGGATAAGAAAAAGGCTTTTCCGCTGGAGATCGGCATGGAAGTGTTCTCTCCATTCATACCCCTGGATGCAAGATCATCAGCAACACCCGGTACGGTGATCAGGTATACGATGAAGAATACCACCGGCAAGCCGATGGATATAGATATCAGGGGCTGGTTGCAAAACCTGGTCTGTCTCGATCTGAAAGACAGCCTTACAGGTGCAAGACGCAACAGGATCGTAAAGGACGGAGGTTTAACCAGCGTGTATATGGACCTGGCGGATCCCGGGTTTGTGGATCACAGGACCTTTCCCGCACGTCATCCTTATATGGGCAACCTTTCGTTGACCGTCCTGGATAACAACGGGTACGGCGATGCGGACTATGTACTGCAGGGAACGCATGCATCTGTCAGCGAGAAAACGGCGCCTGCGAACGAAAAGCTGGATGGCGCGGTGGGCAGCCGGTTCCGGCTCGGGGCTGGCGAGCGGAAGACGGTGGTCTTTTTGCTGACCTGGTATTTCCCGAACAGGCCTTCGTATTTTTATGGCGATGACGTGACGCAGGTCATTCCCAACGATTGGAATGAAGCGTTGCCATTCAAGGGTACGACCATTCTGGGTAACATGTATGCCAATTGGTTCTCCGACAGCAGGGATGTCGCTGTCTGGCTGGGGAATAACCTGCAGCGGTTGTCGGGGGAAACGCACAAGTTCCATGACAGTTATTATGACAGCACTTCCTTGCCCTATTGGCTGAAACAACGACTGATGATGCCTGTAAGCACACTGGCCACCGAGACCTGTCAGTGGTGGGCAAACGATAAATTCTGGGCATGGGAGGGCGTCGGCTCCTGCGTCGGCACCTGTACGCATGTGTGGAATTATGAACAGGCCCTGGCCCGGCTTTTTCCCGAACTGGAACGGAATATCCGGGAGAAGACGGACTTCAGCACTTCTTTTCAGCAGGATGGCAGCATCCTTGCCCGGAATGGCTGGGGGGATGTGCTTATCGACGGGCATGCGGGGGCCATCCTCAAGGCATACCGGGAAGACCTCTTTTCTCCGGACGGACTTTTTCTTTCCCGCAACTGGCCCCGGATCAGAAAGGCTATGGAGTATCTTATCAGCCAGGATGAGAATGAGGATGGGCTGATCGAGCGGCAGCAGGCCAACACTTATGATATTGCTTTTTATGGGGCAAACACCTATGTAGGGGGGCTTTACCTTGCAGCGTTGAAGGCGGGAGCCCGTATGGCGGCTATCATGGGGGATACGGTGTCCAGGGATTGCTGGACGGCTATTTTTGAAAAGGGATCGTCAGGCAGCGTGCAACGGCTGTGGAATGGATATTATTTCCGTCAGGAGGTGGACCTGAAGGCGCATCCCAAATATCAGTATGCGGACGGGTGTCTCAGTGACCAGCTGTTTGGCCAGACATGGTCGGATCTCCTGGGGCTGGGGTATTTATATCCGGGCAGCAATGTGAAGACAGCCCTGGCTTCCATCTGGAAATACAACTGGGCGCCGGATGTGGGTCTTCAAAACCGGCGTCATCCTCCTGAAAGGGTATATGCGGATCCGGGTGAGGCCGGTCTGCTCGTCTGTACATGGCCCTTTAGCCATCATATGGGAGAGGACGGCGTGCGTTACAGGGACGAGGTGTGGACGGGTATCGAGTACCAGGTGGCGACGGCGATGATCTATGAGGGAATGGTCAACGAGGGTCTGTCCATTGTTAAGGCTGTACATGACCGTTATGACGGAACCAGGCACAACCCATGGAACGAAATAGAATGCGGCGACCACTATGCCCGGGCCATGGCATCATGGGGGGCATTGATGGCGCTGGAGGACTACAGCTATGACGGGCCCCGCAAAGTGCTGGGTTTTCATCCCAGGGTGCAATCCGGGAATTTTCGCGGCTTTTTTACGGCTGCCCGCGGGTGGGGGATCATCGGTCAGCAACGGCAGAACGGGGGGCAGGTGAATACGGTGGATCTGCGGTATGGAAAGCTGTCGTTATCGACCCTGGAGGTTTCGGTGAAGGGGCGTACAGGCAAGGCAGCGGTGTCGCTGGATGGACGGAAGATCCCTGCGAGGCAAAGTTTCGATGGGGACAGGATGAAGGTGCAATTTGATGAAATGGAGATCGGGCAGGGGCAGCAGCTGAAGCTGGTGATCGAATGAGGATGGCCAGCAGAACGGGAGGGTGACTATTTGTCCTTTCCTGTCATCATACGTGCTATTCTCTCCCCGACGACGGGAGCAAGGGCAACGCCCATACCGCTCATACGAACGGCGCAGAATACATTGTCGTTCACGGCCTGAACGATGGGCATTTTTTCGCTGCCCATGCCCATGATGCCGCTCCACCGGTGTTCGATGGCGTAGCTCTTTCCGGGGAGGATGGTGCTGCCAAGAAAGCGTTCGAGCTCCTGCTGGATCTCTTCCGTGATGGTCATCTGATCCGTGTGTTCGGCTTCAAAGGCTTTATTGCGGGCCCCTCCCAGCAATATGCGGTTTCCCAGGTTGCGGAAATAATAAAAGCCTTCATCGTAGTGAAAAGTGCCCTGTATAGGGAGCTTGTCGATGGGTGAGGTGACGAAGACCTGGCCCCTTGCGGGCTCGATGTCCAGCTGTGGCAGGAGCCGGCGGGCGAAAGCGTTGGTACAGACCAGTAATTGGGTGGCGGTGAAAGAGCCGGGATAGCGGGTGTGTAAAAGCAGATGTCCATTCACCTTTTCGTAGCTGTTTATTTCGATGTTGTTGAGTACGGTGACGCCCATGGATTGCACCAGCTTTAGCAGGGCCTGGCATAAGCGACCCGAATGCAGCTGACCTTCCGCCTTGTTCTCTATCAGATGACGGATGCCTGCAAACCCGAAGCCAGACAGCTTATCGTTGGCCATCCGAAAGGTCTTTTGCAGGCCAACGATCTTTTTGAGAGGATGATTGAGCTTGTCGATCTGGCTACGCAGCTCGTTGATATCGATGTTATCCCCGGCGATCAGATCGTACCCACCGTATTGCCGGAAATCTATTTCTTTATCCGAGAACACCTTGCGGATGCGCCGGAGGCCCCTGTACCTCATTTCTACCAGCTCCAGCATCTTTTCTTCGCCCATTTTTTCACTGTCGGCGATCAGCTCTGTGAGACTGCCAAAACAGGCAAAGCCGGCGTTGCGTGTGCTGGCACCTGTGGGGATCAGGCCTCTTTCGAGGACGGTGATGGATAGCTTTGGCGCTTTTTTCTTCAGGTAATAAGCGCTCCATAGTCCTACGAATCCGCTGCCTGCGATGACGATGTCGGCTGGTGCGAAGAAGCTTTCCCGCTCCCAGACGGATAGATGGTTCATAATCGAAAATTACGCATTTTGATCTATTTTTACCGGATGGGTGTTGCGGCAAAAGATATCATTCCTTTCCACCGGCTGGGCGAGCATACAGAGGATGGTTTCCAGATCGATAGGGTAAAGCATATCGGGAATAAGGAGATCGAAGATGCTATTCTGCTGGGCGCTCACCGAGATGACCATTATATATTCCTTGTACATGAGACCGGAAGCAGCCAGATCATGGTGGATTTCGATCTTGTTAAAATGGGCGGCTCCTCCGTCTTTTTTGTTCTACCG
>DASZVM010000643.1:0-3303 GCA_035547295.1 Puia sp.
ACATCGGCACCAACTCGACGGATATGGTATACGGCGTACAGGTGGATGCCCAGGGGTTCCCTTATATCATGGGGACGACCTATGGCGTCATTACCCCTGTGAACTCGCCTTTTAATGCAGGGGGGAACCAGGCTACGGGCAAGCAGTTCATCACCAAACTGCAGCCGGACCTTACGGGCGTGATATATTCCGCAAACTTTGGACGCGGGGGGACTTATCCGAATATCTCTCCTACGGCTTTCCTGGTGGATCGCTGTGAGAATGTCTATGTTTCCGGATGGGGCGGAGTGGTCGATAAGGAAGAAGGTTACAACAGTGATGGCACCAGCGGGCTGGTGCCGACGACCGGCGCCATGCAAACCTCGACGGATGGGGATGATTTTTACTTTTTTGTTTTGCAGCGAAATGCGGCCAGCCAGCTGTACGGTAGCTTTTTTGGACAGAACGGGGGTGCATTCGGAGACCATGTGGATGGCGGCACCAGCCGGTTTGACAAGGAGGGTGTGATCTATCAATCCGTTTGTGCCAATTGTTATGGACCCGCTGGAATTTTTCCCACGACCAGCGGTGTCGTGTCGAGCAGGAATGGGACGGGAGATGCCGCGTGCAATGAGGCCGCGGTAAAGATCGCATTTAATTTTGCCGGGATCTCCGGAGGGTTGAAGCTATCGTTAAAAGGAAGAGGGGACAGCCTGGGCTGTGTTCCCCTGACGGTTACGCTGCAGGATACCGTGCGTCGTGCAAAAAGCTATATCTGGAATTTTGGGGATGGCGGCGGGGATACCGCTACGACGGATTATGCGGTAACGCATACCTATACTGCCGTGGGTGTGTACAGGGTCATGATGGTAGCCATCGACAGCAACAGCTGTAACGTGGCGGATACTTCGTATAGGACCATTACTGTAAAGGATAACAAGGCGATCCTGGATTTTTCTTATGATATGGTGCTGCCCTGCGGCAGCCTAACCTATAATTTTCATAACTTATCGCAAATAGCGGGAACCGCGCCTCCCTTCTCCGATACTTCCTTCAAATGGATGTTCGAGGGTCAGATAGTGCCCGCGGGCCCCGTGACCAGCATCACTCCGTATAAGTTCCTGTCGGAAGGGACCAAGAATGTAAGCCTTATCCTCACCGATACCAATTACTGCAATGCGCCGGATACGCTGACCAAACAGCTGTTCATCGCCACGAATGTAACGGCCGGCATTGGGACTCCGACCACCGGCTGCGCGCCCTATTACGCGCATTTTGACAATACATCCCTGGGAGGTCAGACCTATCTCTGGGACTTTGGGGACGGGACCACTTCCACCGACCGGGTGCCGCCTGATCACTTATATCCCAATCCCGGACAATATACCATCAAGCTGAAAGTGTGGGACCCTGCCACCTGCAACAAGGAGGATTCAGCCACCGTCACCATTACGCTGCAGGCCAAACCCTCCGGAGACTTTACCTGGGCGCCCGATCCGCCGCAGCCGAATACGCTCACCGTATTTACACCCGTGAACATCTCGCCGGATGTGGTGAAATGGGAGTGGATCTTCGGAGACGGAGCATCCACGATAAAAACCTCACAGGACACCGCAGGACATCAATACCAGCGGACGGATACTTTCCATGCCTGCATGGTCGTTTTTAACAGGGCAGGCTGTTCAGATACCGTTTGTCATCCCGTCGCAGCCCTTATCAACCCTCTCCTGGATGTACCCAATGCTTTTACGCCCGGCCGGTTTGGCCAGAACGCCATCGTAAAAGTGGTGGGCTTTGGCATTGTGCATATGAATTTCAGGATCTACAACCGCTGGGGCCAGATGGTATTCCAAAGCACCGACCCCAACATCGGGTGGGACGGCTATTATAAAGGGACCATGCAACCTATGGATGTTTATGCATATACGTTGGAGGCTGAATATTTCGATGGTTCGAAGACTTCCAAAAAAGGAGATATAACCCTGATCCGATAAATACAACATGGTACAATTTTCGTACATTGTAAATAGGTAAAATTGAAAAAACGGTACTACATATTCGTGCTCGCCCTGACGATTGCCGCCGCCTCTTGTTTTGCACAGGAAGATGCGGGTAATATCGAATTTGTCGAGAATAAGGGGCAATGGGACAACCGGGTGAATTTCAGGGGAGAAATGAGTACCGGAGCGTTCTTCCTGCAAAAGACAGGGTTTACCGTATTGCTGCACAACCCTACCGATCTGCAAAAACTCTCGCTTCATGGAGCGCATGGTCAGCCTGCCGGACGTCCCGTGACAGGCTGGAAAGGCGGCGCAGCCGTCGATACCTCCGACCTCCTTGTTCATTCCCATGCCTACCGGGTGAGTTTTGTAGGCGCCAATGAAGGGGTAACCATCGTACCGGATAAGCCTGCCCCCGGCTATGACAACTATTTTATCGGGAATGACCCTTCCAAATGGGCAAGGGATTGCAAGATCTATCAGGGGGTGACCTATAAAGATATTTATCCCAACATCGACATCCGTTATTACACGGACCAGGGACAGCTGAAATACGAGATCATCGTTCATCCCGGCGGCAATGTGGACCAGATCGCCATGCAGTATGAAGGTGCTGACGGGCTGGAGATCAAAAAAGGGCAACTGCTGGTAAATACTTCGGTGGGACAGGTAAAAGAGCTGGCGCCGGCTACTTTCCAGTTTGACCAGCGAGGCCGCATGCCTGTAAAGTCCCGGTTTGCCATCAAAAACGGGAATACCGTGCAATTCAAGGTGGGCGAATACGATACAAAGGCCACATTGATCATCGATCCCATACTCGTGTTCTGTTCGTTCACAGGGAGCAAGGTCAGCAACTGGGGTTTTACCGCGACCCCCGGTCCCGGCGGCACCTTTTTTGCCGGCGGGATCGTCTTTGGCAACGCCTTCCCCTGGAACACGGGCGCGCTGCAGCCGCGCTATGGCGGAGGGCAGTTTGATGTGGGCATTATGAAATTCAGCAGCAGCGGTTCAACAAAAGTATATGCCACGTACCTGGGAGGAGGTGACAGCGAATCGCCGCATAGCATGATCTCGGATAACAGCGGCAACCTGGTGGTTATAGGAAGGAGCTATTCAGCCGACTTCCCTTACAGGACGACGGAAGGCAAAGGCGGGGCCGCGGATATGTTTGTAGCGAAGCTGGATGCTTCCGGCAGCACTCTCATTGGCTGTATGCGTATCGGAGGTACAGGGAATGACTGTGTCAACATGGCGGATCAGTTGCGGAGCCGTAATGAGCGGTCCGACTCGCTGGTGCGCAACTATGGGGATGACTCGCGCAGCG
>DASZVM010000644.1:0-9532 GCA_035547295.1 Puia sp.
CATCATGCAGCAGCGTCTGACAGAGATAGGGGACTGGTTAAAAGTAAACGGAGAAGCCATCTATGGTACGGAAGCCTATACGCATTCCTATCAATGGAGCGAAGGGGCCGTCCCTGCAAAGAACGACAAGAGCTTTATGGCAGGCTATGATATTACGAAGCTGCTGGATACGCACACCGGTAAAGCGCATATCGAGGCTTTCTATACGACGAAGGGGAAAGATCTGTATTGCGTTTTTCCGGCTTTTGCCTCACAATTGCGTATACGTGATCTCAAGGCCGCTCCGGCTATCAGGGCCGGCATACTGGGATGTGATAAAAAGATAAAGGTCAAACAGGCAGGCAAAGACTGTGTCATCGATATGTCCGGTGTGCACCCGGGGGACCTGGCTACTCAGGTATTTGTAGTGAAGCTGGAGAATGCGTTGTCTGAGGGTGGTATTCGTTCTCAGACTTCGAAATGACCAGGGTAGCGATGCCGTTGCCGATGATATTGGTGATGGCCCTTGCTTCGCTCATGAACTTATCCACTGCCAGCAGGACGGCCAGCCCTTCCACGGGAATTTTTTGAATGGCGGTCAGCGTGGATGCCAGTACGGTAAAGCCGCTGCCCGTGACGCCTGCCGCGCCTTTTGAAGTGACCATGAGTATGCCCAGGATGGTCAGCATTTCACCTGTCGTCAGCTGTACGTTGTATAATTGGGCCAGAAAAATGGCGGCCATGGAAAGGTAGATGGAAGTGCCGTCCAGGTTGAAGGAATAGCCGGTAGGGACGACAAGCCCTACGACGGATTTGCTGCAGCCCATCTTTTCCAGCTTGGTCATCAGGGAGGGCAGTGCCGCTTCGGAGGAGGAGGTGCCCAATACGATGAGGATCTCTTCCTTTATATTTTTCAGATACGTGAAGACATTGAGCTTGTAATAACGGAGGATCAACCCGAGGACCACTATGATAAATACGGCCATCGTGCTGTACATGGTGATCATTAATTTTGCGAGGGGGATCAGGGTCCTTATACCATATTTGCCGATGGTGGAGGCCATGCCGCCGAATGCTCCCAGGGGCGCCAGCAGCATGACGATCTTCAACAACCAGAAGACCCATTGGGTGATGGGGTCCAGAAAAACAAGGACCTTTTCCCTGTGACGGTTGAGGCTTACGATGATCCCTGCAATGATGGCCAGCACGAGGACCTGCAGGGTGAGGTTATCCAGGAAGAACTTTCCCCAATCGATATGCGCGGCGCCTTTTTGGGTGTATTTCGACGCATCCTGGATCGGGAGTCCCTTTTTGTCTATTTTGCCCGGCTTGAGGAGGTCTGCCAGCAGGATGCCGATGGCCAGGGAGATGGTGGTGATCACTTCGAAATAGATCAGCGATTTTACGCCTATGCGTCCGACTTTTTTCAGATCGCTCATGCCGCTGATGCCGGGGACGATGGTAAAAAAGATAACGAAGGGGATGAAGACCTTGATAACGGCGATGAACCAGTCACCCAGCCATTTGGTCTTTATGGCTGTGGCAGGATAGAAATACCCCAACAGCACGGCGCCTACCAGGGCGATGATCACCAGCAGTGTAAGATGAGCGGTGAAGTTAAGCCGGGGAGGTTTCGGCAGAGAGGGTATATTCATATGTCTTATTGAAAATGGGCTAATATATGATAAAACCTGTAGACATCTTCGAATGAATTATACAGGGGGGCGGGGGCTACGCGAATGACCCCGGGTTCACGGTAGTCCACGATAATACCTGCTCCGATCATTTTTTCGTGTATTGCTTTTCCCTGCTCTTTGAAGTAAAGGGAAAGCTGCGCTCCTCTTTTCCCGGGATGGGCGGGGGTGATGATCTCAAAGCGGAGGTTGGTCAGCTGTTGTAACAAAAAGGAAAGATAGGCAGTAAGCTCCATGCTTTTCGCCCTTATCTTTTCCATACCTGCCTCTTCGAAAAGGCGGAGGGATGCCTTTAAGGCAATCATATTAAATACCTGGTTCGTGCTCAGGTTCCAGCCGCTGGCGGTGGGTTTTGGGATAAATCCTTTTTCCATTTTAAACCGGATAGCTTCTTCGTTTCCCCACCAGCCGCCCAGCCGGATATGTTCCCTGTCATGGGCATAGCGTTCATGCACATAGGCTCCGCCGACGGCTCCGGGGCCGCCATTGAGATATTTGTAGGAGCACCATACGGCAAAGTCAACGTCCCAGTCGTGTAATTGTAAGGGTACATTCCCTACCGCATGGGCGAGGTCGAACCCCGCAAAGGCCCCTGCCTTGTGGGCGGCCGCGGTGATGGCTGCCATGTCCAACAGCTGTCCCGTATAGTAATTTATGCCTCCGAACAATACGAGGGCGAGGTTATCCCTGTGCTTATCGATGGCAGAAAGGATATCTTCTTCCCTAAGGAGCTTTTCACCTTCCCTTGGGCTGACCTCGATGATGGCGTCCCCGGGTGAAAAGCCATGCAATTTTACCTGTGTCTCCACGGCGTATTGGTCGGAGGGAAAGGCGCCTGCCTCCATGATGATCTTATAGCGATCTGTACCGGGATGATAAAAAGAGAGGAGGAGCAGGTGGAGGTTGACGGTGAGAGCGTTCATAACGGTGAGCTCTTCTTCCAATGCACCGGTGAGGCGGGAGAGGGGCGCCCTTAAAGGCTCCTGGTAAGTAAGCCAGGGGTTCTTCGCCTGCATATAACCGCCGACACCTAAGTCCTGCCAGTCTTTCAGCTCCAGGTGGATGGCTGTCTCCACGTCCCTTGGCTGCAGGCCCAGGGAATTGCCGCAGAAATAAATGGCGTCCTGGCGGGTGTCTGATCCGGAGAAGACGGCGGTATCACCGGCGGGCATGCCAACGGCTGGTTTGCGGGGAAAATAAAACCGGGAGCGAAAGCCTTGCAGCTTGTCTTCCCGGTCGCGCTGTTGTGCAAATTCCAGTGTCGTATCGAATGTATCCTGCATGTTATGACTTTCATGCAAGATAAGTTCTTATGTGGTTTTCTGATCGTCCTTATCCGCTTTCCATTCCTTATCGCCTTTGTCCTTATTGTCCCTGCTGCCGGGCGCCCCGCCTGTGTAGGTGAGCCGGACGGTGCCAAAGCTGCTCTTTATCTTTATTTTGGCTTTACCATCTCCTGCCTGTCCGCTGTAGTCCCTGTCGAAGTGGGGGCCGAAGTCGGAGTCATCTCTTTTTTGTTTTATATTGAATTCGCTCTCGTTATGGAAATTGCCAAAGCTGGTGTGCACATCGAACTGGGCGGAAAGACTTTTGGCGACGATCATTCTCACCGTGGAATAGGATTCCGATACGGCGAGGTCCTGGATGTTGTCCGCTACGTTGAATTGTACGTGGTTGGAGAATTCGCTGCTGATCCTCACATTGCCATTGACCTTGCCGATCCTGGATTCTTTGGGGTTGTACCTGAAGTTCACCTTCCCGTTGGAGACCTCACCGATGTTCGCCTGTCCGAATTCCACGTTGATGACGTCTACATTGTCCAGCCGGCCTGTGCTCAGGCTGCCGAATTTGCTGGTGAGGGTAACGAGGCCTTTGAAGTCGCCGATGTCCGTCTTGCCGAACTGGTTGTCGACGATCAGCCGGTTGGCGGCGGGCATATGGATGGTGTAGTCTATATAAAAGGCCCTGTCGTCGCCTTCTCCTTTGCCATGGCGTTTGCCGTCATTGTTGTGGATCTCGCCTACCTTGGTCATAAAGGATATGATGTGACCGCTTTTTACTTCCTTTACATCCAGCTCGTTCATGATCTCCGCTGCTTTCTCTTCGGATGAGGCGCGGACGCCTATTTCGATGTCTACGGCGATCTGGGCTTTATCCCAGGTGCTTACGTTGACGTTGCCGAACTGGTTCTCTATCTCCAGCTTATCATCGGAGCCGACATTGTAGGTCTTGTTGATCGTCCGTTTTTTCCTTACTTCTTCCTCACCACCCGCAGCCAATGTAAATAACGGTTGAGATAGGGCAAGAAAAAGGGATATAGAACTAAGCAGTTTTATATGCTTTTTCATATGCTGTTTTTTTAGAATGATTGATTTGTTTGATAATGTCGAGCTGATGATTCAGAAGTCCCATCTGCAGCTGGAGGTTCTGTAACATCGCCTCTAACACCCGTTCGCTATTGGGGTTATTATATAGTTCCAGCTTTAAGGTATGCAATACACTGTCCAGCTTGTTGACGTCGGAGGAGAATTGTTTGTACAGCAGCGGCTCATCTTTTTCAATGACCTTCAGCTCCTCTTGTTTGATCTCTACCAGCCGGGCGTAATGGGTCATTTCTTCCCTGACGAGGGATGCCCCGGTGACGGGTTGTGTGGTCTTTGATCCCTTATTGTCCTTATCTTTTGGCTCTGTATCCGTGGCGGCCAGCTGATCTTTTTCAGGCGTGACATGCGGGGTGTCGGCGGAAGGCGTGCTGTCACTTTCCGTGGATGGCTGCTGTTTTTCCCCGGGGGTGGTTTGAACGATCTCACCACGACCCCTGGTATCCGGGGTCTGACGGCTGCCGAGGTACCAGATGCCGGCTATTATGATCAGCAGGACGGCAGCCGCCACGCTGAGGGACGTCCTGGTAAGACGGACGATGATGGCCTTTTTTTCCTTTTTTACAGGGGGCTCCATTTCCAGCCGGATGTTCTCCCAGACCTTTTTGCCTGGTTCTTCATCATCGAATTCATCACGATGGTCCCTGACGAATTGTTCTAACCGGTGACTCATGATAATGCTCCTTGTTTTATATACACTAATAATTTTTGTTTGGCTCGCATATACTGGGTCCTGACGGTGGCGTGCGTCACCCCCAGGATCTCGGCTATCTCTTCCTGGTCGTAGCCTTCGAACAGGTAGAGGGAAAGAACGGTACGGTATCCGTTGGGCAGCAGCCGGACTGCCTTTTTTATGTCCTCCACTTTCATCTGGATGTCTTTCTCATCCAGGGTATCTTCCTCGGGAAGGTGGCCTACGCTGGTCTTCTCGATGTCGATGAGGTCCATTTTCCTTTTGCGTAACTGATTGATGGACTTATTGATGACGATCTTTTTCAACCAGGCCCCAAAAGTAGATTTATAGTGAAAATCTTCCAAAGATCTGAATGCATCGGTAAACGCTTCCTGCAGGACGTCCTCGGCGTCCCCGGTGTGACCCACGATACGGAGGCTGGTGTTGTACATCGCCTTGCTGTATTTACTGTACAGCTCCGCGAAACCCCGGGAATCCCCGCGTTTGCACCTTTCTACCAGCTCATCATGTAGTATCGGTTCTGTAAGTTCCAATCCGGCAGCTTTAGCGTTCATTATACATTAAGTACACTCTCTTTCAGGACATGTTGCATAATTATAAGATATTTTCCTTAAAAAATTGGCGAAAGCAGCGTTTAGACGCTCATAATCAGGCTTTTTCTTACATTAGTGCCATAAACCAGTCATCCCATGGCCGCAAAAACAGACGTCTTTCAAAGTCCTGATTATTATCAGTTGGACGACCTATTGACGGAGGAGCAGTTGCTGATACGTGAGTCGGTGAGGGCTTATGTCAAAAAGTCCATTTCTCCCATTATCGAGGATTGTGCGCAAAAGGCTGAATTCCCTCAAAAGATCGTCCGGGAGCTGGGGGAGCTGGGATGTTTTGGTCCCACCGTCCCTGTGGAATATGGGGGCGGGGGGTTGGATTATATCAGCTATGGGCTGATGATGCAGGAGCTGGAGAGGGGGGACAGCGGGGTACGGTCGACGGCTTCGGTGCAGGGTTCGCTGGTGATGTTCCCTATCTATGAATATGGCAGCGAGGAGCAGCGGAAGAAATACCTGCCCAGGCTGGCCAGCGGGGAGTGGCTGGGTTGTTTTGGTCTTACGGAGCCGGACCATGGCAGCGACCCGGGCAATATGCTGAGCAATATAAAGGATGCGGGAGACCATGTGGTGCTCAATGGCAGCAAGATGTGGATCAGCAATGCCCCTTTTTCCCAGGTGGCGGTGGTTTGGGCAAAGGATGAGCAGGGAGAGGTCCGGGGATTGATCGTAGAGCGGGGGATGGAGGGGTTCAGCACGCCTGCGACGCATGGGAAGTGGAGTCTCCGGGCTTCGGCCACAGGCGAGCTGGTGTTTGACCATGTAAAGGTGCCGAAGGCGAATATCCTGCCGAATATAAAGGGTTTGAAGGGGCCGCTCAGCTGTCTTACGAAGGCGCGGTATGGTATTGCCTGGGGAGTGGTAGGGGCGGCGATGGATTGCTATGACACGGCTTTACGGTATAGTAAGGAGCGGGTGCAGTTCGACCGGCCGATCGGCGGGTTTCAACTGCAGCAGAAGAAACTGGCGGAAATGATCACGGAGATCACGAAGGCCCAGCTGCTGAACTGGCGTCTGGGCACCCTTATGAACGAGAAAAGGGCTACTCCGGCACAAGTGTCAATGGCCAAGCGGAATGGATGCGAGATAGTGGCACAGATCGCAAGGGATGCCCGTCAGATGCTGGGGGGCATGGGTATCACGGGTGAATATCCCATTATGCGTCATATGATGAATATTGAAAGTGTCATCACGTACGAAGGGACGCATGACGTACATTTGCTGATAACCGGCCTGGATATCACCGGGTTGAATGCATTTAAATAATGAAAATCTTTTTAATAGGATTTATGGGCTCCGGCAAGACGCATTGGGGCAAGCTGCTTTCGGCGAAGCTGCAGCTGCCTTTCCGGGACCTGGACTCTCTTATCGTGGACAAGGAGCAAAAGTCCATTGCAGACGTTTTTTCAGAGAAGGGGGAGGAGTATTTCCGTTACCAGGAAATGGAGACGTTGGAAGAGCTGGCGGGTCGCGAGGAGAGCTTTGTCCTCTCCTGCGGAGGCGGGACGCCTTGTTTTTTCAACAATATCGAGTTCATGAAAAAGAGCGGGAAGGTGGTGTGGCTGAATACTTCGGTGGATGTGCTGAAGGGGCGGCTGCTGAAAGAGCGGATGAGCCGCCCGCTGATAAAGGAGATCAGCGATGAGGAGCTGAAGCGATATATCATCCGTAAGCTGAGCGAGCGGAAAATGTATTATGAACAAGCAGATATAACCGTAAACGAAGAGTCGATAACTTTAGAAGAGCTGATCAGATTATTGTTACAAAATGAATAAGAGCTTTCTTTCCGTCGCCGCGCTGCTGGGCGTATTGTCAGTAGTCCTGGGGGCTTTTGCCGCACATAAGCTGAAGCAAATGGCGTCACCTGAAACGGTGAGTGTTTTTGAAACAGGGGTTCGTTATCAGTTCTATCACGTGTTTGCGTTGCTGCTGGTGGCCCTGTTGTCGGAGCGGTTCAACAACAGGTGGATGATCTGGGCGGGTAATTGTTTTATCACCGGGATCATTCTTTTTTCGGGTTCGCTGTACCTGATGACGGCCCTGAAGATCGCGGAGAGCGCCCATGAGAAGATAGTGGGGCCTGTCACGCCCATCGGGGGAGTGTTCTTTATCGCGGGGTGGATCTTTCTCTGGATGGGGGTGTCGCAGAAGGGGAAGTGAATTACAATAACAACCCAAAAGTCGTCCGTGTTCCTTCGTGATTGGCGATCTCGAATTCCCCGTCGATGGTGGCCATCCTTTTCTTCATGTTGTGGAGGCCATTTCCGAACTTGCGCAGCTTTTCCATATTGATACCGACGCCGTCGTCCTGGATCTCGATGACGAGTTTGGCGCCCACGGTGACATTGATCTTTACCACGGAGCTTTGCGAGTGTTTCAGCACATTGTTCAGCGCTTCTTTTACGGACAGGAACATATTCCTTCTTTTTTCTCCATTGATCTCCCGGTGGGGAATGGACGCGGGCATGCTGAAATAGCAGTCGATGGCCGTGTTTTCAAAGAATTCCACGGCATAGCTGCGGATGTAGGCGACGAGGTTCTCCACGGAATCGTTGGAGCTCGTCATTGTCCAGATGATGGTGTTCATCTTATTCAGCAGCTCGTTGGCGGACTGGGAGATCTTTTCTATTTCGGGGAGGACCTGGTCTTTCATTTTGCTTTTTACGATCTCGCTCATGAGGCGGATGGCTGTCACGCCGGAGCCCAGCTCGTCGTGCATGTCGGCGGAGATGCGGTTGCGTTCGTCCTGTTTGGCGGCCAGGACGGCCACCTGTTTTTCCAGCTCTTTTCTTTCCGTCTCCAGCTTTAGCTTTTCCTCTTTCTGGATGCTGAGGGTGATCTCCATCTTGTTCTTATAAGTGATGGCTATGAGAAAGAATATCAGCTCGATGGTGATGCCCACTTCATAATGGAAGAGGGCGAGGTTCAGGACGGAAGGGCTGGGCACCAGCTTGAAATTGGTGGCGATCATCAGCTGGGAGATGATGGCGAGCCCGAAAAGGCTGATGTTCCCCATCACGATGTAGTTCATCAGCTGATTGCGGTAGCCCATGCCTTTGATGATGAAAAGCAGGCAAATGGTGATGAGGACATATTTGGTACAATCTTCGATGGTATTGGAGACGCGAAAGTCAGGGATCAGGAAATAAGCAAGCGTATAGAGCACGGTCAGCAGGCCGATGGCGCTGGCGCCCCAGAAAAAGATCCGGTCAAGGCTCTTGTAGTTCTTTTGGGTTTCCAGGAACTTGCGGTGAAAAATGATATAGGACAGATGCCCCAGGCAGAACATGATATTGTCGAGAAAGGATTCAAAGAAATAGTTGAAGGAAGTAGTGGTATTGTGCAAGGTCGCTTTAAAGAACAGCATGCAGCTGATGAACAGGCAGTAGCCGGCGTAGTAGATGAATTCCGGTTTGGAGGTCTGGAGGTATTCGCTGACGCCATAGAAGATCATCATCAGCATGATGCCGGCAAAAAGATTGGTGATGACGTCGAAATTCGTCTTTGTCTTATGGTTGAAGAGGATGCCATAGGTGGCAAAGGCCTCTTTTGTGATGCTGGGGTTGATGGAGTTGATGGGACTCCTGACAAAGGTCAGCACGGCATAGAATACGCCTGTGTCATGGGCGGCGAGGGTGATCTTCCTGTAGCCCAGGCTGTCGGCATCGGGGGGAAGGATGGAAGGCAGGGTCTCTACCACGCCAGGCCGGCTTGTCTGCCGGTAAAGCTGGATGGAGTCGTAATAAAACCCCGGACAGAAGTAAACGCTTTGCGGCTGGGCGCTGCTGTTGGCAAGGGCGAATTTCAGGACGGCCTTGTAATTCACCCGGGTGGGTGTGATAAAATTGGCGTATTTGCTGGTGCCTTTGATGGAATAGTCGAAATGGGGCAACTGCTGCGGGGAAACCGTCTTCAAATGGGAAAAGAAGACATTGGTAGTGGCGGAGATGTCTTCCGCGACCCCCACCCTGGCCAGGTCGGGCAGGCCGGACGGCTGAGGTTGTGCGTTCAACATGGGGGCGTTCAGCAGGACCAGCAGGATCACGGACATGATCCTGCTGTGCTTTAATAAGATAAATGGACGAAGCCCTGACATGTGCCTGATAAGCAGTTTTTTTAAAGATAAAGTAAATAAAAATAATAATGTCTCTATTATCTTTGTATTCATGGCAAACC
>DASZVM010000645.1:0-3073 GCA_035547295.1 Puia sp.
ACGTGGCATTCAAATTTACGGACAGAGGCAGGGATGTCCCCCTGTCGGCAAGGCTCGCCCTGACGAATGATCTCGCGCCGCTGAGCCTGTTCATCAAAGGCAGCACCTCCCGTTTCTCCACGATCAACGATGGGATGGTAAATCATATCCAGTATGTCTACCAGGCGATGCGGAACCGGCTTTCTCCACATTACCCCTACCGTTGCAGGCCCTTTTCAGGAATATGGGCATGTCGCCGGATATGGCGGCCAAATACCGGCCTGTTCAGGAGGGTATGGAAAAGATCGTAAAAGCCTTGTATGATGAAGGTGTTCCCCTGGTGGCGGGGCGATCCCCTGACAAGGATCAGGGATATCCGGAATGTGCGTACAATCATCAAAGGTGGAGAAATATATGATCCTGCGGCCCTTCATGGGCTGGCGGGATTTGGAAAATAGTCGGCGGCAGATTAATTTTAGATGTATGTGTAAGGGACCTGCCGTACTTGTCTGTTTATTGTTTGCTGTTCTGACCTTCGTCTCCGGGCGTGTGTGCGCTCAGCTCGCCTGTCCGACCATATCATCCCTGGATATAGTAAATGCGGATTGCGGCGGAAATGGCGCCAGCATAACGATCCATGCCACCGGCGGTTCCGGGACTCTCTTGTATAGCATCGATGGGATCAATTATAAAACCTCCAATATTTTTATGGGTAGCGAAGTCCAGATAGGGCCATTCTTCGCTTATGTAAAGGATGCTATCTGCAGCTCAAGCATGCAAGGTGAGGTACTGAAAAAATGCCTGAAATTGCACGTGGAAAGCACCAATCCCGGCTGCAACAACGACGACGGGACCATCACGGCCGTCGCTTCCGATGGTGTTGAACCCTATCAATATTCCATCGACCTTGGAGCGACCTGGCAGACTTCTGGTGTCTTTACCGGCCTGTCTGCCAAAAATTACCAGGTCATCGTAATGGACGCAAGTACTCCCAGCCAATCCACCTCTTCTCCCGTCACCCTTACCCAGGTATGTATCCAGGCAACGGTGACCCCCCATGACGCCACCTGTGGACAGAACAACGGTACGCTGGACATCAGCGCCAGCGGCGGAGCTGCGCCTTATACGTATGTTGTCAATGGAACATCCTACACGGACGCCCATATTACAGGCCTCCCTCCTGGTGCGAAAACCATCGTTGTGAACGATGTCAACGGACCCGGCCCCACCCTGAATACAACCATCAATGCGGCCCCCCTGCCAACCCTGACGGCCACACCCACGGGAGCCAGCTGTCTCAATAACGACGGGACAGTGGTGATCGTCGGCACTACAGGACCGGCGCCCTATCAATATGCCCTGGACGCGGGTGATTACTCCGGCAACGGGACCATCGGACAGGTGAGCTCCGGCAATCATGAGGCGCATGTAAAGGACGGCAACGGATGTATCGTCAGCCAAACCGTAACCGTACCGCTCAATAATAGCCTGACCGTAAATGGAGGTCCTCCCGTGCCCGTATGCCAGGGGACTTCCAAGGTGATCCAGGCTACTTCCAACGGTACGACCTTTAGCTGGCAGCCCGCGGCAGGGCTGGACAATCCCCATATCCTCCAGCCAACGGCCTCGCCTACCGTCAATACCACCTATATCCTGACGGCCTCGCTGGGTGCCTGTCAAAAGACCGCATCTGTCGATGTTACGATCAACCCCGCGCCTGTGGCCGCTGCTTCACCTTCACCGGGAAAGAATATCTGTACCGGCGAGTCTATACAGCTGCAAGCCATCGGCGGCCCGAACTATACATATAGCTGGGTCCCCACCGGCCATCTCGATAATCCCGCCAGCGCCAATCCCACCGTCAGCGGACTGACGGAGGCGACCACCTTTCACCTGACTGTCTGGGATGGCAATCGCTGCAAGTCGCAAAACACAGCGGATGTCATCATCAGCCTTACGCCTCCTCCCAGGGTTTCCGCGGGTAACGATACTTCCATCCTGCTGGGACAGGCCCTGCCCCTGCATGCCATAGATGTCGACAACGTTGGATTGGGAGGCTGGGTGTGGAATCCTTCGGAGGGGCTGGACAATGACGGGATAGCAGATCCTATTGCCCATCCGGAGCAGAGCATCACCTATACAGTAACTGGCTACACCTATAATTACTGCCCGGGCAGCGCTAAGATCACCGTCAACGTGTATACCACCTATGGCATTTTTGTACCGAACGCGTTCACACCCAACGGGGACGGGCATAACGACGTGCTGCGGCCCGTGCTGGTGGGGATAAAGGAGCTAAAGTATTTTGCCGTCTTTGACCGCTGGGGCCAGCGCGTCTTTTATACGACCAATGCCACCGAGGGTTGGCGGGGACGTAACAACGGTCAGGATCAGCCCATGGGCACCTACGTATGGATGGTAGGGGGTGTCGATCTCAAGGGGACTGCCGTCCAGCAAAAAGGGACTGTGCTCCTGATACGGTAGGACCCGCGTTCACAATGGACCGGAGGGGGCGTTGTCCCGGGAAAATTCTTAACATCGGGGGGATAACTAGCTCCGCCGCAATATTATCCTGGCGAAATATTTGTATGAGATAACCCCTATATTTGCTCATTCTATTAACCATTTTAAAACAAAAGGACAAATGAACAAGGCCGAACTTATCGACAAGATTGCTGCCGATGCGGATATCTCCAAGAAGGAAGCCAATGCCGTATTGGATTCTTTTACAGAAGCTATTGCAAAGACATTAAAGAAAGGGGATAAAGTGACCCTGGTGGGTTTTGGTACATTCTCCGTATCCAAACGTGCTGCCCGTACCGGCAGGAATCCTCAAACTGGCGCAACGATAAAGATAAAGGCAAAGAAGGTGGCGAAATTCAAGGCCGGTAAGGAGCTGGCTGCGAAGATCTAGTTTCTGGCAAGCCTTAAAGAACGTGAAGCAGCTGGTCGAAGGGCCGGCTGTTTTTTTGTAACCATTATTAAACCTTATGCCTCGCAGATACGCTAAAAAAGATAATACGAAAGATTACTACGGCAGTTGGATAAAATTGCTTAGATCGAAGTGGTGGCTGGTCGTTCTATTTTTGCTGAT
>DASZVM010000646.1:0-6057 GCA_035547295.1 Puia sp.
GCTGCGGATGGACAAGAAGAAGGTGAGGGATTCCATGAACTATGTGCTGCTGAACAAGATCGGGCAGGCTGTGGTGAAGCCCATCCCCATCGCGGAACTGGACAAGCTATTACAATCAATCATAACGGCACGTTGATATGCTGACAACGATAAAAAGATCTACTTTAAAAGGAACGATACAGGCGCCGGCCTCCAAGAGTTCTATGCAGCGGGCTTGCGCGGCGGCCTTGCTTAGCCGGGGTGTGACCTATATTTATAATCCTGGTCACAGCAATGATGACAAGGCTGCGCTGGGGGTGATCCGGGCGTTGGGTGCGGAAGTGTTTATGGAGAACGATGGTACGCTGCGGGTTGCGGGGCAAGGTGTCCGGCCGGGTACCGGGGCTGTCAATTGCGGTGAGAGCGGTCTGGGGATCCGGATGTTTGCTCCTATCATTGCGTTGAGCGGAAAGCCTGTTAAAGTGAACGGAGAAGGAAGTTTGCTCAGCAGGCCGATGGATTTCTTTGATGAGATCTTCCCCCAGCTGGGCATCCGGGTTGTATCCAATAAAGGAAAGCTGCCCCTGGAGATACAGGGACCGCTGCAGCCCAGGGACATTGTCATCGACGGTTCATTGAGCTCGCAATTCCTGACGGGGTTACTTTTTGCCTATGCGGCCGGTGGAGCGAGGGAGGTGTCCATCCGTGTGAACAACCTGAAGAGCAGACCTTATATCGACCTGACCTTACAGGTGCTGCGGCATTTTGGATGGAAGGTGGAGAACAGGAACTATGAGGAGTTTTATTTCCCGGGTGTTACGGCGGCTGCGGAGAGCCGGAGCTATACGGTGGAAGGAGATTGGAGCGGGGGTGCATTCCTGCTGGTGGCAGGCGCTGTTGCGGGACCAATCACGGTAAAGGGGTTGGATACAGCCAGTACGCAGGCGGATAAGGCTATTTTGCAGGCGCTGAAAGATTGCGGGGCTGCGATAAGGATCGGGGAGGGGGAAATGGAGATCGGTCCTGCTTCATTGAAGGCCTTTCAATTCGATGCAACGGATTGTCCAGACCTTTTTCCGCCGCTGGTGGCGCTGGCCTCTTATTGCCATGGGACGACCCTCATCGAGGGGGTAAGCCGTCTGGCGCATAAGGAAAGCAACCGGGGGCTCACCTTACAGGATGAGTTCGGCAAGATGGGTGTTACCGTCGGGCTGGATGGGGACAGGATGAGGGTGCAGGGGGGCAAGGTTGTCAAGGGAGCGGTTGTGCATTCCCGTCATGACCATCGCATTGCCATGGCATGTGCCGTGGCGGCGCTTTCCGCGGAAGGGGAAACCACTATCGAGGAAGCGCAGGCTATCAATAAATCCTACCCGGACTTTTATGATCATATACAGCAGCTAGGCGCTGGTGTCAATAACAAAACGCAATTGGTATGAATGCATTCGGCAGGCTGTTCAGGATAACTATTTTTGGCGAGTCCCATGGGGAGAGCGTAGGGTTGAATATCGACGGATGCCCTGCGGGTCTGTCCCTGAGCGTAGAGGATTTTCTCGTGGATATAGAGAGACGGAAGGGGGGGATGCAGAAGGGGACGACACCCCGTAAGGAAGATGACCTGCCTATTTTCAAGAGCGGTGTTTTTAACGGCCGGACCACCGGTGCGCCGCTGACCATTCTTTTTGAGAACAAGAATACCCGTTCGGGCGATTATGAAAAGCAGCGGGCGGTACCCCGTCCCGGGCATGCCGATTTTGTAGCGCATGAAAAGTTTGGAGGGTTTGAGGATTTCAGGGGCGGGGGGCATTTTTCGGGCAGATTGACGGTGGCGCTTGTTGCGGCCGGTGTCATTGCCAAAAAGCTGCTGGCGAAGGTGGGAGCAGCAGGTATCCCGGTGCGGGCCAGTATCCTGGAAATCGGAGGCGAGGCTGATATGGAAAAGGGGTTGCAGAAGGCCATCGATGCAAAGGATACTATCGGAGGCATTGTCGAGTGTCGCGCGGAGGGGCTTCCCATCGGGCTGGGAGAGCCTTTTTTTGACAGCGTGGAGTCTGTGCTGAGCCATGCCGTCTTTGCCATTCCGGCCATCCGGGGCATCGAATTCGGTACCGGTTTTGCGGCGGCCAGGATGTTTGGCAGCCAGCATAATGATGCTATAGAGGATGCCGGCGGCAGGACCCGGACAAACCATGCCGGTGGTGTTGTAGGTGGAATATCCAATGGTAACGAGCTGGTGTTCCGTATAGCTGTAAAGCCCACGTCATCGACCCCAAAAGAGCAGCTTACCCTCAACTGGGAGACGGGCGGACAGGAAACTTTTTCTGTAAAAGGGCGTCATGATCTGTGTATCGCCTTACGGGTGCCTGTGGTGCTGGAGGCTGTTACCGCCCTGGTGCTGGCCGATCTGCTGCTGCTGGAGCAGCGGATACCCCGACGAATGAGGGATTAGATTTCCCTGTGCGCCTGTTTTTCCGTGGAAATAACAGAAAAATAGTCATTTACAATTACAATATATTAGTTCCTTGTATTATATTGTTGTGCGTATGAATCATCGAAAGTGCTGTCTCAGATCATTCCCTTTCATGTTATTGCTGGCGACGTTCTGTTCCTGTGGAAGCAAACCCGGGAATATGGAGAAGGATACGGTGAAAAACCCCGCCAAGCTGGAAGAGCGCGTGGGTGACGACATGCAAAAGATGCTTGAGTATGCCTCGGAAAACAAGGGTAAGCTGAATGATACTCTTTTATTAGGCTACGGGAGATTGCTGGACAGCATTTATGAAGCCAATCATTATACTCCGTTGTGGAGCGATAAGGATCATTGGCTACGACCCGCCGACTCGCTGTTTGCCTTTATCGGGAACAGCAAGCAATACGGGCTTTTTCCTACTGATTATCATTATACTTTCCTGTCTTTTGTGCATCGTATCCTGCAGGAGGATACGTTGGCCCGTAAAAATGCAGCATTGTGGGCCAGGGCCGATCTTTTGTTCACCGATGCATTCTTTTCCCTGGTGAAGGACCTGAAGCATGGGAGATTGGCTTTTGACAGTCTTACGCTTAGGAAAGACTCTGTTTTGCCCGACTTGTTATATAGGGATGCGCTGACCAGCGTCCTGCATGCACCGGATAGTCTTAGTGCGGTGCTGGAGGCTTTACAGCCGAAATACAAGGGGTATGATTCCCTGCGGACCTATCTGGGAAATTTCCTTTCCACGACCCGTTTTCGTAAGCTCACCTGGCTGGAATATCCTTATAAGGATTCTGTTTCCTTTTATCACGACCTGGTGCGCCGGTTGCAGGAGGTGGGGTATATCGACTCTGCGGCTACGGATGTGGATACGGCTACATTGGCTGGGGCCATCCGGAATTATCAGCGGGCTAATAAACTAAAGGTCACGGGTAAGGTGTATGACGATATGATCACCATGATGGATAATTCCGACTGGGAGAAGTTCAAGCGGATAGCCATTACCATGGACAAGTACAAACTGCTGCCGGATACCCTGCCTTCCACGTATGTATGGGTCAATCTGCCGGCATTTGATCTCCGGGTCGTCAATATGGACACCGTGGTATTCGAGTCCAAGGTTATCGTGGGTGCTCCCAAGACCCGTACGCCTTTACTGACGAGCGAGATTTCCAATTTTGTCACCTATCCCCAGTGGACGGTGCCCAACAGCATTATCTTCAAGGAGATGCTGCCACAGATCAAACGGAATACGGCCTATCTCGACAAACAGAACCTGATGGTAGTGGACTGGAATGACAGTGTACGGGACCCTGCAACGATCAATTGGGCGCGGCTGAACAAGAATAATTTCCCCTACCAGCTAAAGCAACGACAAGGTGATGATAATTCGCTGGGTGTCATGAAATTTAACTTTAAGAATAAATACGATGTGTATCTTCATGATACTAATGTGCGATGGATGTTCGGAAAGTCTTTCCGGGCGCTCAGCCATGGTTGTGTCAGGGTAAAGGAGTGGCAGAAGCTCGCTAATTTCCTGGTGCGCAACGATACCGTCCGATATAAGCCCGATACGTTGAAGGCCTGGATCCAGCGGCAGGAAAAGCATACGGTGTATGGATTTGCCAGGGTGCCTATTTTTCTCCGTTATTTCTCTGTCGAGGGTAGGAAGGGCAGGTTACTTTTTCATGATGACATTTATGGGGAGGACAGGGAGTTAAGGGACAGATACTTTGCTGATAAGCCGATTAATTAATATCTTGGGGCGTATAGTTTTGTCCAATCCTTTGAAATCAAACTATGTCGCCAATGTCAAAGAAAATCAAAACCGGGTTACTTGCCTATATCCTTTTCCCTGTAGCCGTACTTGGCCGGGAAGAGCGACCTGTCCGGGACACTGTTCTTCCGAAGCAAAAGCATCATCATCACAAGACTGCAGTCACCAAAGTGCAATATGGCATAGCGAGCTATTATGCCGACAAGTTCGAGGGGCGAAAGACATATACCGATGAGATCTTTTCTCAGAAGAAACTGACGGCTGCCAGCAATACCCTGCCCATGGGGACCTGGGTACGTGTGACCAACCTTCGCAATCATCAGCATGTGATCGTGCGGATCAATGACAAGATGCATCCTCATAACAAGCGTCTTATCGATCTCAGCCATGCGGCGGCGGAGAAACTGGGTTATTGCGGAAGGGGTTTGACGCATGTGAGGGTGGATGTGCTGGGTAAGAAAAGGCCGCCGGAGGCGGAGGAGGAAGGGATGACCTCAAAGAAATAAAAATGACCAGGCCGTCGCCCGGTCATTTCTTTGTTGGAGGGCCCGGATCAATTCTTCATTTTCTTAAAAACACTGATCTCTCCATTTGTCGAGACGTTGAGGACATATTTCCTGTCATCTTTGGAGATGCTGACATAATAGCTCATGCCATTTTCCGCATGGTCGAACTCGAGGGCTTCGTCGATGGTGTATCCGTCATATTCCTTATTGATGTTGATGACATAGGCGAGGGGCAGCGCATTGACATCTATATAGCGGCTGGTGCCAATGAGGTTACCCTGCTTGTCAAAGAATGCCTGGAGGTTGAGGTTGTTCCAGGTGAAATTTACTTCAGTGAAGTCCTTTTTTACCTGGTAGGCTACCTTGGTGGCATTGGGGAACATCTTTTTAAAATGATCGGCTCCTTTAAAATCAAGGACGGTGTTATCACCTGCAAAAGCGGCGCTTGCGATGGTTATTACCATTAAAGCGATGATCGATACCTTCTTCATAACTATTAATTTTTTAAGTTTGTTTGCCAATTGATTGGTTGTACCTGATAAGACCAATGCAATGCCAAACAGGTTACAGTTGCCTAATATATTGATAATTAGAAGTATCGTAAATTTTTGAAAACGCAGGACTGTACGCTATCGGACGTTTGGTTGTTCGCAAGCGAACAATTACGGGTAAAAAGAGTTACTTTATTCTAAATAACAAGCCATGAACACGAACATTGGAATTTCCCAGCAAAATTTACAGAAGGTGGCAGCCGAGCTGTCCAAATTACTGGCCGACGAGTTTGTATTGTATACGAAGACGCGTAATGCGCATTGGAATGTGGAAGGGCCCGATTTTCATTCCATGCACATATTTTTCGAACAGCAGTATAATGCGCTGGATGAGACGATGGATAGTGTGGCTGAACGTATCCGGCAACTGGGGCATTTTGCACCGGCCACTTTGAAGAGCTTTCTTTCGCTGACGCATCTCACGGAGATCTCCCGGGAGAAGAACGACAGCCAGGGCTTCCTCAAGGAGCTGCTGGTAGACCATGAGAATATCATCATCTTTATACGGGAGAACATCAACCGATTTGCGAACGAGTATGGCGACCTGGGCACCAGTGATTTTATCACGGGTCTCATGGAAGAGCATGAGAAGATGGCCTGGATGCTGCGTGCGCACCTTAAGTAGCCATCAATCCTTGTGTTTCCCGAACAACCTTTTGAAGAAGCCTTCCTTTTTCTTTGGCGGCGGCGGAGTCTGACCCGCGTCCGTCACCGTGACCTTGATGGAGCCCTGGGGGCTGCTTTTTTGCATGGTGGCTTCTTTTAGTATCTTCT
>DASZVM010000647.1:0-10547 GCA_035547295.1 Puia sp.
TGCCTTTATGTTTTACACCGGATGAGGGATCGATGCTTGCATCACGGATATGGAGCTCATAGATGATGGCGTCGGTGGGACGTTGGCGGGAAGGGCCTTTGTCCGCGGCCCATCCGGCGGGATCGGTGGTCTTCGGGTCGAATATCAGGGCCTTTTGTCCATTGGTCCCCACCGTCCTGGCATAGGGGTCGGGTACCGGATGACTCCAATGTCCGTCGATGTTTACACGGAAATTATACCAGATACCGTGCTTGTCACCTTCGAGCCGGACATGCCAGGTGCCTGCAGGACCCTTTTGCATGTCGATGGTCTTATATGCGGCGGAGTCATTACAGGTATGGTATAGCAAGAGTTGTGCGGCCATGGCGGGCGGGCTCCATATACGGAAGGCCGATGCTGCGGGTGTATAACGAAGGCCAAGATCAGGACCCGTATAGACGGGATACCTGGACTGGGTGGGGGTGCCGATGGTCAGGAGTAAGGGTAGGAACATAAGCAAGGGGTTCATGTCTGTGTAATTAGTACACAATATATGTTTTTGAGTCCATTTGGTCAACCGGACAGGAGCTGTATCAAAAACGGACAATCCTGCTGATGTATGTTGTTTGTAATGTTTTGTTAGTTAGCGTTTTATGAAGATGGGTGTTTTTTTGTAAATTATCGCTGGACCAAACATCACCGGATGATACGCAATTACTTTCTCACTGCCTGGCGGAACCTGAGATCGCACAGGCTGAACGCCATTATCAATGTAGCAGGACTGACCATTGCTTTTACCGTCTGCATCCTCCTGTTCCTGATGGTTCATTTTGAATTTTCTTTTGACAAATTCCTAAGGAATGGCGACAGTCTTTATATGGCCTACGAGCTCAGCCATACGGCCGAAGGGGATGAAAAAGGAGAGGCATTTGGCTATCCGGCCGCCCCCACTTTTAAAAAAGAGGTGCCCGGGATCATGAGGACCACCAGCGTTATGAATGGAGGCAGAGGCATCCGGTATAAGGACAAGGAAGTGGGCAAAGATATCCTGCTGGTGAGCCCTGATTTTTTTGACATGTTTGGTTTCCCCATCCTCTCGGGCAGCAAGGCAAATCCTTTGTCGGATATCGGGAATGTGGTGCTCAGCCAGTCGGCGGCCACCGCTGTATTCGGGAAGGAGGACCCCGTAGGTAAGACCGTGAAGGTAAAGGCGGGTAAGGGATGGCAGGACCTGACGGTGACGGCGGTCGTGCAGGATGCGCCGGAGAATTCCAGTCTCCAGTTCAATATCCTTGCCCGTATCGAGCTGGCCGGCAATTATGCGGAAGATAAAAACGAATGGAACCATCAGAACCATCCCGTGTATGTGCAGCTGTCGTCCAATGCGACCCAGCAGCAGGTGGAGGCGAGGCTGAGGGACCTGGTAAAGAAAGATCATCTGGCGGATGAAGGCTATATGAAGGCAAAGGGCTATTTGAAGGATGCCAACGGGGATATGTTTGCCATCCGGCTGGCGCCTTACGCTTCCCTGCATTTTGACGCGGCGCTGGGTAGAGGGGCCACCGTATCGAAAAGCTATCTATATGTGCTGGTCCTTATAGCAGTGGTGGTATTGGTGATCGCCTGTTTCAATTTTGTCAACCTTAATGTGGCGCGTGCCTTTACCCGGGCAAAGGAAGTAGGGGTCCGGAAGACCATTGGCGCGGGGAAGGGGCAGATATTCTTCCAGCTGTGGACAGAGAGTTTTTTATTGTTTACGGTTGCGCTCGGTATTGCCGTCGTGGTTGCCATCCTGCTGCTAAAACCCTTCAATCAGCTGTTTGTAGAAAAGCTGACCATGCAGGCCTTGCTGCAGCCAATGGTCGTCCTGTATGTACTGGCGGGGATGCTGCTGGTATCGTTTATGGCAGGAGGTTATCCTGCCTGGCTGGTGGCACGTTTCAAGACAGTCGAGGTATTAAAAGGAAAGATATCCGTGGGTCGCAGCGGGTTGTTACGGAATGGCCTTATTACCTTTCAATTCGTTCTGGCCAGCCTGTTGATCTGCAGCACCATCGTTATTTACAGGCAATTCCAGTATATGCGTAAGGCTCCCCTGGGTTTCGAGCAGGAGTCTGTGATCAGCATACCTGTAAAGAACACGGAGAATGCGGTGAGGTATATCAGTCAGATGCGGCAACAGCTTGCCGAACAGCCGCAGGTGGTCAGCGTGACAGGGAGCTCGGGCAATATTGGCATAGGAGAGGATCATAGTCAGAGCACCTGGAGTGTTGGATTCGATTATAACGGCAAGGCCATCGAGACGGAAATGCTGATAGTGGATTATGATTTTTTGGAAACCCTGGGTATCCGGCTGCTGGGTGGCCGTAGTTTTAGTAAGGAATATCCCGCAGATACGGCGGCGGGCACACGGAATGTCGTCGTGTCCGAGAGCATGGCCCGTCAGTTCCATGAAAAAAATGTGGTAGGCTTGTCCTTTTATTCAGACAGCGCCGCACCCAAATGGAATATCATCGGGGTGATACCGGACTTCCATTTGCACAGCCTGCATGAGAAGCTGGGCGCCCTGACGCTGGAGATGATCAAGCCGAAGTCCCATAATTCCCTTGGCTATATCCTGGTAAAAGTGAGGACCGATAATCCCCTGAAGGCGATGGCGCTGGTGCGCGGCACCTATAAGGCACTAGAACCGGACAATACCATCAGTCCTTCCTATCTTACGGAGAACACCTATCGCTGGTATGAAAAAGAAGAAAGGCTGTCCACTTTGTTCTGTTCCGCGGCCGGTATCGCCATCCTTCTGTCCTGTCTGGGTCTGTTTGCCATCGTATCGCTGGTGATCGGCAAGCGTCGTAAGGAAATAGGGGTACGTAAAGTGCTGGGCGCATCCGTGATGGGGATCACGGGTCTGCTGTCAAAAGAATTTATGCGGCTGGTGGTCCTGGCTTTTATTATCGCCACGCCCATCGCCTGGTATTTTTTAAGCAGGTGGCTCCAGGATTTTCCCTATCGTGTTGCCATCAGCTGGTGGATATTTCCCCTGGCCGGATCCGCAGCCCTGGCTATCGCGCTGGGTACTATCAGCGTACTGACGATACAAGCTTCGCTGGCTAACCCGGTGAAGAGCTTAAGGACGGAATGATATTTTGAATAATTTTTATATATTTGACCTGACCCTTTGTGATCTTCGCATATTTTTTCATTCTTAAAATTCAGGTTTTATGGGAAAGTTTGTGATCACTACAAGAAAAAACGGCGAGTTCCAGTTTGTTCTAAAAGCGTCTAACGGCGAAACAATCCTCACCAGTGAAGGTTATAATGCCAAGTCGGGTTGTCAGAATGGCATCGAGTCCGTCAAAAAGAACTCACAGACCGATGGGAATTACGATCGAAAAAAATCAACCAACGGTAAATTCTATTTCAATCTGAAAGCCTCCAATGGCCAGATCATCGGTACCAGCGAGATGTATGAGAGTGAGTCAGGCCGGGATAACGGCATTGGATCTGTAAAGAAGAATGCCCCGGATGCCGTGGTGGACGACCAGTCGATGGCTACAGCCCGCTGATGGTATATTGTTTATAAAGCTTATTTGCAGTATAGACATCTTTTCCCAGGGTAACAGGATTCAGCTTGACCGACGGAGGCCCCGCGATCTCAAATTCATCCATGATGAAAAGTTTCCCCTGAGTCCTGCGGATCAATTCCTGCAGCAGGGGCGTATTGGGCATTGTGCTCGTCCAGCCTTTGGCGATCCGATGCCTGTCGAGCGTAGCCATGGCTGCCAGGCGGGGGTCCTTCATCATGAGGATGCCTTTTTCCAGGGCTGTCCCGTTGTAGCTGAGATGGTGTCCTACCTTGTAAAAAACAGTACGGTTCAGCAAGTCCTCTGCCCAGGGTTTATTCCCTTTCCCCTTTGTCATCCATTCCTGGATGAGATGCCAGCTTTCCCAGGACCCGAATTCAGCGTCCCCGGGGAAGAGCAGGACCTTGCCTGAATCGAGGAATTCAATGGCCAGCACGAGGCTCGTGTTGTTGATATGACTGTTGAGCCGGAGGGCCAGGGCGCCCGCGCTCTCCAGCCAGTCATCGTCGATCCTGCGCCAGTCATTACCGGCCTCATAGTACGCGCTGATGACATTGTCGCTGCTTTTGCCTACAGGGGCCGCGGCTGTCTCCGTCTGATTGGGGGGAGGCAGGGTGTTGCGCGAAGGTTTGACCTCGTCCGCCGGCGGCTCGTCGACATAGACTCCGGCAAAAGGAAGGTCGTTGCGGGTAAGCTCACCCGCAAGCCCCAGAAAGGCATTGACGGACAGGTTGCTGTTGTTGAGCGCGAGACTCTTGTTGTATACATCCGTACCCTGTTTTCCATCTTTTGAGATAGCATCCCTGCTGGCGGGGGGACCCAGCACGGAGAATATGATGCCCGGCAGACCGGACACCGGAAAACAATCGCCCGGGGTCAAATAGCGCGTCCTTACTTTTTTCTCTTCCAGCAGCTGTTTGATCTTTCTCATGCCGGGCAGCGAAGGCTTGTCATCTTCCGGAAGGTTGATGAAAGACAAGGTATCCAGCCCCATCATAAAGGCGGCGTGGTTTTCTTCCAGGGGGACCTTGTAAGCGTTGTGTGTTTTATCTTTTTTAAAGGCCTGGTGGTTCTTATCCATCTGGTGGATGGCATTCCGCAGACCCATCTTCATCTTTTGCTGTTTTTGCTTCAGGGCAGCCGCAGCACCGGTAGGATCGGCAGGATCTTCCGTCCATGCGAACCAGGCCTCTTTGATGGTGAGGCTTTTGAAAATGTCATAGCATTTATCAAATCCGTTCACATGATCGTTGTGCTCATGGGTGACCACCAGCAGATCGATAGTCTTATTGGTCAGGGTGCCGGCAAGGTCTTTGACGTAGGGCAGGAAATCATTTCTATCTCCCCTGCAGCTGCCGCAATCGATCATCATGGTAAAGACATCTTTTTTGCCGCTGTGGAACCTTATGAGAAAGCAGTCGCCGGTGCCGATGCAATACATACGGATGCTGACGCTGTCTATATGGGATGGGGATGATCTCCGGGCAGGGGACTTGGATGCCGTGGTGGTCCTCCTGGATGTTTTAGTTTTTGCCATGGCTTTTAAATTTGATGAAGGAAGGCAAAGGGTTCGGCCAGCTGGTGACAGCCGCTGCCAAAATAGGCGGTGAATTCGTTCCGGCTGGAGTCGCCGTCTCCCTGCAGGAACTTATGCTGCGAGTCGAGACGCTGTCTGTTGATCTCCGGCGGCTTGCCGGGCTGCAGGGCGTCCATATCGATGATGGGTCTGTTGATGGCGTATTTCAACAGCTGTGTGTCCAGGTCGAATATGAGAGTGCATCCTCCCCGGAATTCAAAAGAATCGTCAGGGATCGTTTTCCCATCATTGTCCTTCTTTGAATAAGGATCGCGGGCAGGGGTATAAGGTGAATAGACGCCGTTCCTGAATTTTGCGCCGCATTTTTGAACCAGGCAGATGACCACCTGGTTGATCTGGGCGCCATCGGGCCCCACGCGTGACACCAGCCGCATTTTTGTGATCTGATAGGAGGGGCCATCATATTTCCCGGATGACCGGATACCCAACGCACCATAGCCTTCCAAAAAGGCCAGACCCGTGATCCTGGCAAAATCGATGGAGTTGAAGAACTTTACATTCAGACGGCCATGCAGACCCACGATCTTTTTACCGTTGTATGTACCGCCGCCGATGTAGGCCCTTGTGATATCATAGATGTTTTTTCTGTCATTGACGTACTTGAGATCATTGCCATAATCCCGCAGGAAATTATTGATAACACCCAGCAGCTCCTCGGTATCCCCGCTGACATCCAGGTCGTCATGGGACTCGGAAGTGATGTGTTTCATCTTTCCTTTTTCATCATAGCCTATGTTAAGTACCGCATGACGTAGACTTTCCACGCTGAGGGTCTTTATACCTTCCGGGTAGATGCCGCGTCTGCGGAAGGCATCGATGAACGCAAGCCTGTAATCCCTTTGGTCATCCCTGATGGCATCGGCATCCGCCGTGATGATGGCCCTGAGATAATCTCCAAATGTCAGATCGACGGGGGGACAATAGTCCAGGGCCCTGATACACATATTCAGCACATGACCCGCGGCTTTGGACGCTTCGCCCGCCAGCCTGTCGACAAGGTCGGGGTGCAGCTCGCCCTGGGGCAGGATACCGGACCCATTGGAGGCAATGCGCAGCAGGTCCGCCACCCGGGATTTATAGATATTGAGAAAGGCTTCAAATACCGCGGCAACCAGGATGCTGCCTCTTGCATGGGGTTCCATTACGGTGCGATAGTCGTTCGGGTCCGGCTCTTTGGGTTTCCAGGTCTTTGTCGCTTCATCTATCTCACCGATGGCATCCCGCAGGCTGCCGTAATCCCCGATGGCCGTGCCGAACTCCTGGGCCAGCTGCCCAAGCAGGTTCTGGGCGCCCAGGTCTCCCCGTGTCTTGGCGATCTGATGTTTTAGCACTTCCGGAAAAGTAAAATGTTGGAAAAGGGCTACGATGTCCGCGAAGGCTTCGTGAAAGGCCAGGACATCGGGATTGGTGGGGTCGTTATAATAATTATGGATACCGTCGAGGATGGCATGGGTCGTTTCGTGGGCGATGATGTCATGGCTGAGACAGGTGAATACCAGCGAGTCGGGCATATGCAGGGTCTCATCCGCCGGGGTGGAGGAGAAATAGCCAAAAAGGATCGCTTTTTTCATCGGGCTGTAATACGCATTGGCTTCCCGCATAGCGTGGGGGTATAACCGCAGTTTGGGGACATAATCCTCGTAATGACCTTCCTGAGCGATGAGCCTTGGCTCCCAGATGACCTTCCGGCCCAGGGCCTTCTCAAAATTCCGGATGGTGGTCATGATGACGGCATAAACGAATTGCTGATGGAATTGCGGGTCGCTCTCGCTGGGGTCCAGCCCATCCCGGGCCAGGATATAGTCGTCGCAGAGATCGACGGCCTTATAAAATTTTTTTACGGTGGGATCATAGTCTATCACTTCCACGTATTCGCCTACAGGGCCCGGATCAAGCCGCTCCCATGGCACTTTGTATACAATATTGTTGATGGCGACCGTATCCATTTTTAGTGAGAGACTGGGATCAAAGGCATACCCTCTTAGCTTCCGGAAAGGAGGTTTTTTATGCGTGAATGGATGGCTCATAGCGACAATTAAGGTTTGGATGTCGAATATAGTGTAATTTTCATATATTTAGCGTACTGTATTAAACCCTTTCGTATGGATGAGCCGCTTATCAACACCCTCACGCCTTCGCACGACCCCGCTGCGGACAAGACTGACAAATTTCAACTGACATCTATTCCATTGAAGACGCCTTTCGGCAAGATAGCCATGGCTTTGTCAGGGGGAGGTTTCCGCGCTGCCAGCTTTAGCATCGGAGCGATGAGCTATCTGCGACGTGTGCAATATGGCGAAGGCCGCAGCCTGCTGGACAATGTGGAATTTATCTCTTCCGCCTCGGGAGGGACATTCCCAGGCATACTGTATTCTGCCTATGCGAAGAAAGGCATCCCGTTTGAAAAAGTATACCAGGACATGCTGTCCTTTATGGAAGGAGAAACCTTGCTGGAGGATGTGCTGCGGTTATTGAATGATGACAAGTCCTGGGAAGGCGAGGAAAAGAACAGGAACCTCATCAATGCATTTGCGAAGATCTATGATGCGAAGCTTTTCAAGGGGGAGACATTTGGGGTTTATTGGGGGAAAGGTATTGGGGCGGCAGGCGCGGGGGCGCGTGAGATCGAAGTGTGCTTCAATGCCACCGAGTTCGTCCGGGGGCTGTCGTTCCGCTGGCAAACCAATGGGGGGCTGCTCAGGGACAAGACCTTTGACGCGGGCAAAACGGGGAATGGTTATATCTATATAGACAAAAGAACGCAGACGCACCTGGAGACGCTGCAAGGAATAAAGCTGGGGGATATCATGGCGTCTTCTTCCTGTTTTCCCGGAGGGTTCGAACCTATCGTATACCCGGAGGATTTTAGCTATTCCGTTCTTCGAGATGGGAAACAGGGAGGGCAGGGACTCAGCAGCGACAAGCTAAAACAGGCGGTGATCGTTACGGACTATGACAATGAGCCCCGGATACTGGATGGGTCGATAGGATTGATGGATGGAGGTGTGGATGATAACCAGGGGCTGTACAGCGCTATCCTTGCGGACACCCGCCGGAGGAAATCCGATGAGGGCAATGGCTTTGATCTTATCATGGTGACGGATGTGGCCAGCTATTTTATGGATCCCTATCTGCCGCCCAAGCCGGAGGTAAAAGGCGGGTGGAGAAAAAAGAATGTAGAGGGGATACTAAAGGATGCGAGTAAGATCATGAGCCGGGCGAACAAGTGGATAAAGATCGTTTTTTTGCTGGGGCTAATCATGTTGGGAGTTTCGGTTGCATTGCTTGTGCAGCATGAGGAAGGTCCGTGGAGGAATATAGGTTTCTTCCTGTTGTCACCGGCGATCATCCTGTTACTGCTGTGGATGGCTGCGTTGGTGGGTAAACGGTTCGTTCCACAGATAGGACGGCTGTCGGCTTTTCTGGATGCATCGGACAAGGCGGTGCTGAACTCATTGAAGGAGCAGCTGCCTGCCGCGGGTGTACTGTCCGATTCGGCGCTGGGGTCATTGACAAAGTATTTGAAACAGGCGAGGTTCAGCGTGCTGGAGCAGATGCTGAAGACGAGGCTCAATTCCACGTTGAGCATGGTGATGGATATCAATCTCAAGCAGACGCGACGGCTCATTTTTGATATATTCTTTGGTAATTTTTATGGACAGGATGTTTGGGTCAACCGCAGGGCGTTCAATGTCATTTACGAGCTGAGCGCTTTTAATAAGGCCAGCCGGGAGAAATCCATCCGGAATAAATTCCCCGGGGATGCGGCGGCGCAGTCGCTGCTGCTGGATGGTTGCCTGGAACTGAATGCTGTGGCGGAGGAAGCGAGGGCTATGGGTACGACGTTGTGGTATGATCATACGGATGCGAAGGAGAAGAAGCTGATGAAGGTGGTGTCCTGTGGTCAGTTCACTACTTGCGGAAAACTTTTGGAGTATGTGCTGGACCTGGAGCAGACGATGAAGGAGGAGGCGGGGATGCCGGAAGGGCAGCGGACGATACAGTTACTGCCTGAGGCGAGGGTAGAGTTTGATAAGGTAAAAGCCCAACTGCTGGAAGATTGGGGTAAGTTTAAGAGCGATCCGTATTTTTTGTATAAAGAGATGGATAAATAAAACAGATTTTATCTTTCCGTTAAGTTTCCTAACTTGGTGTCTGCGATGTAGTCGTTTTTTGCAATTTGCATGCTGATATGAAAAATTCGTTGCAGGCTGCCGATCTACCAAAACTGATCTCACTAAAAGAAGGCGATCATTCCGCCTTCCTGGAAGTATATAATATATTACATATCAAAATATTTCGCTTCTTTTTAAAAAGAGTGCTCCTCCACGACACAGCAAAAGACCTTACACAGCAATGTTTTATCAGATTATGGCAATTCAGACACACCTTATCTGAAGAGCATCCCATGGAAAAGCAGGTGTTTATCATCGCCCGCAACCTGCTGATCAACCATATCAAAAAAGAGACTACCCGGAAAAGGCTTGTCCTCGAGCATAGTCAAACCCTTGGAAAAGAAATGGTTCAACCTTCCGCTGTCAGTCATTTCGAAGTTTCCAGCGAGGTCAGCGCGGCCATTGAAACCCTTTCTCCCGTCCGCAAAAAGATCATCATGCTCAAAGCCTTTCACGGATGCAGCAACAAGGAGATAGCCTCCCGGATGAGCATCTCCATCAAGACTGTGGAAGACCATGTCAGCAAAGCTTTCCGTCATATCCGCCAGGTAGGGATGACCTTATTGTTCCTGCTGCTGGGATCCCACCTTTAAAAATATTTTACCCGCAGCAGGGGTAAACACTTCTTTCAACTGTACATATTATTATCGAAATCCTTTCATAGTCCGAATGCATGCAGAAGATAACTGACGAATTGATCGAAAAATTTTTGAGCGGGAATTGCACTAAAGAGGAAGTGGCGATTGTGCTGGACTATTTAAAGGAGAACCCTGACGAACGGTATTTGCTGAACGAATACCGGAAGACCGACGGCGAAACGCCCCTACCCCAGGGCTACCGGGAAGAAATGCTGGCTTTTATAACAGCTGTTACGGGTGAGAAAGAGCAAGAGGTAATAGAAGCGGGCAGCGGTCCCGGGAGAGGACGTCTCCGGTCATTGTGGAAATGGGCAGCGGCTGCCGCGGTGGTGATCCTGTTGGTCAAAGGATGGTCCTATATACAGCCTGACGGCAAAATAACGGGTGAAAAACTGGCAGTGTACCATACTCCTGCGGCTGCCTGGATAGAAAAATATAATCACGGCAAAAAAGAGATGTTGTTCCAGCTGCCTGACAGCTCGACGGTCCGTCTGCTGCCGGGAGGGCGAATACGTTTTCGAAAAGATCTTGGTATCGATTCCCCCAGGGATATACAGGTCATGGGAAGAGTATT
>DASZVM010000648.1:0-4751 GCA_035547295.1 Puia sp.
ATGCCGTAAACAGGATAAAGCTCTTGATGGCAAAAGCCAGGATGACCGCTGCCACAAAAATATTGGCCCGCTTTGCCCAGATACGGGGTACCAGGAAGAGGATGATGGCAATGCCGCAAAAAAATACAAATATCTTTCCGGGTCTGCCATAGGCATTGTTCTCCGAAAAAAAACCCGTGAACTCCTTATGGAGATCAGGGAAATAAGCCCAGGGAAGATAACATGCTCCTATAAGCAACAAAGCTGCGGCGACACCGATCCATTGAGAATACTTCATGCGGGTGCTAGTTACGCAATTTTTAGGAAAAAAACTATACCCCAAAAGTTCCGGGCGCAAATAGATATCTTATCAGAAACTTGGCTACCTTGGCCACAACCTAAAATATACTTCTATGAAAAAGATGCTTGCTGAATTCATAGGGACCTTCTCCCTTGTTCTATTCGGCTGCGGTGCAGCCGTCGTAGCCGGTAAGACCATTCCCACCGCTGTTCTTGCCGATGCTCCTGCCGGAATAGGCGTTTTAGGCATTGCCCTGGCGTTTGGACTTGCCGTAGTGGTGATGGCATACGCCATCGGGCCCATTTCCGGATGTCATATCAATCCCGCGATCACCATCGCCATGCTGGCAGCAGGGAAGATCAATGGCCGGGATTGCGCCGGCTATATCATCGCCCAGTTTGCCGGCGCCACCGTGGGCGCCGCCGTATTGTATGCATTACAGTCAGGATCACCCGGCTTCAGCATGGGGGAATGGGCCCTGGGCTCCAATGGATGGGGACAGGGATACCTGGGCGGGTATAGCACCGGATCCGCCTTTCTTGCGGAGGTTATTCTTACTTTCTTGTTCCTGTTCGTCATATTTGCCACTACCTCCCGTCTGGGGAACAGCACGATGGCCGGTATGGCCATCGGCCTTACCCTTGTGCTGATCCACCTCGTGGGTATCCATATCACGGGGACATCCGTCAACCCCGCCCGTAGCTTTGGCCCTGCGATATTCGCCGGCGGAAAAGCGCTGTCTCAGCTGTGGCTGTTTATCGTCGCACCCATTATTGGCGGGATCATCGCTGCATTGTTCTGGAAAGGGGTGTTCGAACCAAAGGACTGATGGGCTTGTCTCCGCCGATAGCCGGACGCTGCCATCTGCCACCGGATGGGATGGCCCGCAGACCCGTCAAATTTCCAACGTCACCGCCTTCCCTGGTGTGAGCCACACCAGTTTGTCACCCAGTCCCGCGGCAACGATCTGCTCTTTTGATCTTTCCCGGTTCTCCTGGAAATGTGCCCAGCCTTCCTGATGAGTGGGCACCAGTTTGTTTACATGCATCATCTTTGCCGTATGGATGGCTTCGTCCGTAGTAAAGGTGAGATAGCGCTCCCCTATCTGGGCAGGGAAACCGGCTCTGCCGATGTGAAGGATGGCCGTATCCACGGTATAGCGTTCCGCCACCTCTTCGATGCCTTTAAAGAACACCGTATCACCCGATATATATAATACCCCGTTCTTTTGCCCGTCCCATTCAAGGATAAAACCCAGTACGTGACCGGCGGCACGGTGCAATTCCTCGTCCGAGCCATGCATGCAAGGGGTGCCCGTGATGCTAAGACCGGGGACCTTGTCCGTATTGATGCTCACCGCTTCCCATTCATCGATGCCTGTCACGGTGGCAAGCGCCAGTCTTTCCCGGGCTTCTTTTGTAGAGATGACCCGGGGCACTGTATGGAGGAATTCCTGGCCGCTGTTGTCCAGGTTATCCTTATGCTGATCATGACTCAACAGCACCAGATCGACATGTCCCAGTTCATTGGGATGAAGGGCCGGAGAGCCTGTTTTTTTCAATATCCTGCCGGAGCCGGATTGATAGGTGCCACCGGCATCGTCAAAAGCAGGGTCTGTGACGATGCGAAACCCATTGATGTCGATGAGCATACATGCCGTGTCGATCTGTGTGATGGAGATCTTCATAAAACCTATTTTAAAATTTGTAATTGTAATTCGATCAGCGGGCGCAGCGCTGCCGGGTCCGGGTGCACCCTGCGGGTGATATTCAGACCGTTCCACATCGTCTGCAGGTAACGGGCCAGCACCACCGGGTCTTCTTTTGTTTGTAACTCGCCGGACTTTTGTGCCGCCCCGATATAATGACGGAACAGTTCTTCCATTCTTTCCAGTCTGTGAATGGCCCGTGTGCAGAGTGTGCGGTCGCTATTGGTCAGCTCCACGACCGTGTTGCCCATAAAACAACCTTTCTTATGCCTGCTCCATCCGGAATCCGCGATCTCCCTGAAAAACTCCCTGATCCTTTCCATTGGCCGCGGGTGCGTGGGCAGGTCACCGGCCAGCCGGTGCGTGGCATCGTTTGTAAAACGTTCCATCACTTTTTCGAAAAGCTCTTTTTTACTGCCAAATGCGTGGTAAAAGCTGCTCTTCCCCAGCCCCATCACCTCCAGCAGGTGGTCGAGGGACGTGGCTTCATAGCCTCTTGTCCAGAATAGCTCGGTGGCTTTGTCAAGTACTTTTTCTTCATCGAATATGGAGGGGCGTCCGGCCATTGTGATGTGATTGTAGGGCTAAGGTAGATATTTTGTACTAATTGGTACAAAATATATTTCCCCTCACTTGCAAACTTCCCTTTTTCACCCTATATTAGCCTTTTATGAAAAACCACCATACGATATTCTGCCTGATAGTCTTGGCCATCCTGACAATGTCATTTATCCATCAAAACGGCTGGTACCTGTTTGATAGCAATAAGTATAAGATGTTTTTTCCAAAAAGACCGGACGACCAGGTGCAGACCGTTCAAACAGCCATAGGCGAGCTAAAGATGAACGTACATATGTACGAGGCGCCCGAAAATGAGACAGACGACAATTTTACATATGGTATCATTGAGACCGATTATCCGGACACTGTGATCAATTCCGGCAAGAAAGATATATTGGACAAGTTCTTTAGGAACTCCATAGATGGGGCTGTCAAAAATGTCAATGGTAAATTGCTGACAGAATCAAATATTCAATTGAATGGGTTTCCGGGTAGAGAGTTCAGGGTGGATTATAAGGATGGATTGGCAGTGATCACCATGCGCGCCTACCTGGTAAAGAATACAATGTATATGCTGCAAACAATAACCGAAACAAAAAAAGATCACAACGCAGCCATTGGAAAGTTCATGAATTCGTTTACGCTTAAATAAGTATAATCTTCCATAAACTTCGTTTTTTGTCGGTTTTCTTTTTTATTACATTCGCCCGTTGTGGCGGAGCATCAAACGATAGAATACAAACAGCTTTGGCGGGCGGCAGAAAGCACCTCATTATTATATAGAGATCAAAGTACCTACCAGCCATGCTCCTATTTCCTATCATGGTATATTTCATTATCGCAGCGGCAGCACTAAACAGGAACTTAAAGGTGTGGCCTTACATAACTGGCTGTTAAAAAAATATGGCATCAATTGGGAAGACGTGCCGGTTTCAAAGACTACTGTCATGAATGTGGATGAGCCTACTCTCAAACGATTTATCAGAGATGCATTGAAAAAGGGCAGGATTTCACCAGATGTAGAGAACAGCGACATATCGTCTTTGCTTCGTAATCTGCGGCTAATGACCGATGAGGGAGAGTTGACAAGGGCTGCCCTGTTACTGTTCGGAAAAGACACTACATACCATTTTGTCACTTCGACTTTTAAAATAGGCCGTTTCGGCAATTCACCATCTGACCTGATCAACCAGGATATTGTCGAGGGTAATATTCTCTATATGGCCGACAAAGTACTGGATATTCTTAAAACCAAATATCTTGTACGACCTATCTCTTATGAGGGACTGCAACGCGTAGAACCTTTGGAATATCCGGAGGAAGCTTTGCGGGAAGCTATCCTAAATGCCATCATTCATAAAGATTATTCCAGCACTTATATTTTTCTGCGGGTATATCCGGATAAACTCACGCTTTTCAATCCTGGTCCCCTTCCGGAAGGCTACAGTATCCAACGGCTTATACATGAGCACTCCTCACTTCCCCGTAACCAGCATATCGCCGATGTATTCTTTAGGGCCGGCTTCATTGAATCCTGGGGACGGGGTATTAGCCGGATCATTGAAAATTGCGTAGCAGCAGGTCTGCCAGAACAGTCATTGAAGGGCAAGTAGACGGAGTGCATGTAACGTTCTTCAAGGACATTTACAGAGAAGAATATTTGAAAAACTATGGATTGGAGGATCGACAGATAAAAGCATTAATATATATGAAAGAATATGGGAATATAACGAATATAAAATATCAGGAATTAACGGATGTCTCAAAAAGGACAGCTACCAGAGACCTGCGCTATTAATGGATAGATCCTTAATACAAAAAGTAGGGACTACAGGCAAAGGAACATCCTATATTTTACAAAGACCCATCCCTAAAGGGGCCACAAAGGGGCCAAATGCCTCATAAAGGGGCCATAAAGGAGCCATATATATCCGACTTAACGTTTAACATTGTTTCTTCCAATGTGGTCACATCGTCTCATACGACACCCATTCCCCATTCTTCTCCTTACACGAATTACATTCCGTCATGATCGTGATCCATCCAAAAGCAATAATTTGAAGCCTTTAACGGTTAGTAACCAGGATAATCCTTTATTATGAAACCTCTGCTCCTGATAACCACCCTTTGCCTAACTATCACCTTACATGCCCAAACCCGCAAATCGACAAACTGCATGCCCACGATCAAAAATTACGACCT
>DASZVM010000649.1:0-5431 GCA_035547295.1 Puia sp.
AACTTGAAATAGGTCGTAACCAACTGCGAGATAGTTTCGGGCCTCCTAGAACGGGGCCCGTTTCATTTTGGGGACGATAGGGTTGGGATAGACGGGTTTTGAGGAGAGTTTTGGGTCAATGGAGAAAGTCCCTAGATCCTATAGGTCACTCCCTCCAGGGCCAGATCCGTATTGGGGAAAATATCCCTCGCTTCCTGTTCGAAAGCCTGCAGCTTTTCGTATTTGGAGCTGAAATGCCCGATGAGCAGCCGCTGCACGCCTGCCTGCTGCGCTACGGTGGCGGCCTGGGTGGTAGTGCTGTGGAATCTTTTGCCCGCCTGTTCGGTGAGGTCCTTTAAATAGGTGGTCTCGTGGTAGAGCAGGTCAACCCCTTTTACGCTGTCGATGATGCGGGGGTCGAAAAGGGTGTCTGCGGCATAGGCGTAGGATTTAGCCTTGGTAGCAGGCTCGGTGACCCAGCCGTTCTCCACCAACTGCCCGTCCTTTGTCAGGTAGCTTTCCCCCCATTTCAGCCTGTCAAAAAAGGCGGAGGGCACGCCGTACTGCCGTGCTTTTTCTGGATTTACACGCCTGAAAGGACGGATCTCCCTGAACCGGAAGCCCCAGCACTCGATGCGATGAAAGACGGGAAAACAGCTGACCTCGAACCTTGTTTCACGGACGAGCACTCCTTCCTTCTGCAATGAATGGAAATGCAGGGGATAGGGCAGCATGATATCGGCAACCTTCAGCTGCAGCCCGATGATGTCTTCCAATATGGGCGGAGCGTAGATATGCAGGTCCTGGGACCTTCCCAGCAGGCCCATGCTGGTGAGCAGGCCGATGAGGCCAAAGTAGTGATCTCCGTGGAGATGAGAAATAAAGATGTGGTTGATCTTGCTGCGACGGATCTTGTATTTGGCCATCTGCATCTGCGTCCCTTCTCCGCAATCCACGAGGAATATCTGGTCTTCCATCGTGACCACCTGGGCAGTCGGATGACGATCGAAAGCGGGTAGAGCAGAATTATTGCCTAAAATAGTGACGGCCAGCATTATGCGATTTTAAGGTTACGATCACCGGACCAGGTCCACTATAGACGGAGGGCAAAGGCATTCCGCTGCATTACCCGGGACAATTTCCGGAACGAACCCCAGGATGACCCGCCAACTGATGGTTGCTTCCGCTGTCTGTGGTGTCCGCGTTACCGGCTTGCCCACTGGCGGAAAGGTTCATCGCCCGGAGATTTCGTCCTCTAACGTACATCAAAAGCGTTGAATTGTGTGCAAAATATTGGGTAGATAGGAGGAACCGAATAAATTGAGATGGATCAGCAGCGGGTACAGGTTACAAATGTCCCATTGTTCCCGGTGGTTGGGGGGGAATGGATAGTGATAAGCGTACGCTTCATAAAAGGGACGTTCAAAACCGCCGAACAAGGTGGTCATAGCCAGGTCCATGCTTCGATGGCCATAGTATACGGCCGGGTCTATCAATACGGGCCGGCTATTCTCATCGCAGAGGAAATTACCGCTCCACAGGTCGCCATGTAAAAGGGAGGGAGGAGCGGGGTCAAAAAGATCGGGGAGAGCCATGTATAGCCGGTGGAATTGTTCCAGGTGCCGTTGGTTCAGCAGGCTTTTACCCACAGCAAGGGATACCTGGGGTTCCAATCGCTGACGAATAAAGAAATCTACCCAATCAGGTGAGGGGGTATTGGATTGGGGCAAGGCGCCCATGTAATTATCGTGATCCAGGCCGAAGGTATTGTGGGTTTGCCGGTGGAGCCGGGCGAGCTGCTCGCCGAAGTTTTGCCAGAAAGCGTCTGTGCGCAGGCCTTCGTTGATCCACTCCAATACCAACACTTGATCATGATCAATATTTTTACAGGCTATCGTTTGGGGCACCCTGATCGTTGCGGTGGCCTCCAATAAGGCCAGTCCCTGCCTCTCGAGGACAAATAAATCCGGAAACCGGCCGGCATCGTTTATTTTACAGAACCATTGCCGGTGGCGGCTTGTTGTTATATGGAAGGTGGTGTTGATGGAGCCGCCTCCAATCGCCCGGATCCGCAAAGGGCTGGTGATTTCCACTCCGGCCGCCCGGGCAAGCACTTCAGCAAGCATAGAAGAAATTCCGAGAGACATTGTGCGGTATGATTTTGACACACTTCTGACTTTCTGTCTGATTCGGGGAGGGGAAGGATCTTATGATCCCGCTGGGATCCGAACCCAGGACCCATGCAGGACCCATGATGGGATGGGACGGGACTCGGATATGCGACCTGCAAGAGAGTTGTAATAGACACGTAAACAACTACTTGCCTATAGGTCCGGGCCATTCAGCAGCTCTCTTTCCAACTCTTCCATCTGAACGATATCCCATGCCTCGCTTTCCGTGGGGGTCACGTTCATCAGCTCCAGCAGTCCACTGTCCTCAAGGCTCTTTTCCACGGCGGGTGTGAGTTCGCAAACCACGAAGGATGAGCCTGCATCATAGAAGGATTGCTGGATCCGGACGAGACATTCGGCAGCAGCAGGGTCCAGGATCTGGGTGTCTTTAAGGATAAGCACCACATTTTTAACGTCCCTTTCGAGAATGGGGAGTAAACATTGTTCCAGGGACGCTGTCATATTAGCAGCAAGGTTGGATTCATTGATCGTAATGGCATGAAATTTTTCCTTGGTATCAATTTTGACTTGCATAATACTTAAATATTATTAACGGCCGTTAATAAAACAGCGGAAACAGAAGTCAAAAATATTCGTTATTATTGTATAAAGCTCAATAACTTAAAAATGGATAACAATTTTTCAGCCCAGGTAAAGGAGATCATATCTTTCAGTAGGGAGGAAGCGTTGCGTCTGGGGAACGATTTTATCGGTACGGAGCACTTGTTGCTGGGTTTGATACGTGAGGGGGATAATACTGCCGTCCGCATCCTGAAAAGCTTCAATGTGGACCTGTATGAATTGCGGAAGGAGGTGGAAATGGCAGTAAAAGACAAGACCGGTAAGAACATCGCCAATATCAATAGTCTTCCCCTGACCAAACAGGCGGAGAAAGTAATACGAGTGACGGTACTGGAAGCGAAAGCTCTCAAGAGCCCCACTGTAGAGACTGAACACCTGATGCTCTCCATACTCAAGAACAAAGAAAACATAGCTACTCAAATCTTAAATCAGTTTGACGTGGATTACGACCTGTTCAGAAACGAATTAGGTGTTGTTAAAAGCAACGACATCCGGAGCGAATACGCCGAAGAGAACGACGACGATTTCGACGAAGAAAAGAAATATTCCCAGCAAAAGGCAAGGTCTGCCGGCAATGCCAAGAGCAAGACCCCTGTCCTCGATAATTTCGGCAGGGATATTACCCGGCTGGCCGAGATGGGCGCGCTGGATCCTATCGTAGGCAGGGAGGAGGAGATCGAAAGGGTTTCCCAGATCCTTTCCCGCCGCAAGAAGAACAACCCCATCCTTATCGGAGAACCCGGCGTTGGTAAGACAGCCATCGTAGAAGGTCTTGCCCTTCGTATCGTACAGCGCAAGGTCAGCCGCGTGCTGTTTGACAAACGGGTCATCTCCCTCGATCTGGCCGCCCTGGTAGCAGGTACCAAGTACCGTGGTCAGTTTGAAGAAAGGATGAAAGCTATCATGAATGAACTGGAAAAGAACCGTGACGTGATCCTCTTTATCGACGAGATCCATACGATCGTGGGGGCCGGAGGGGCCAGCGGGTCACTGGATGCAAGCAATATATTCAAACCTGCTCTGGCAAGGGGAGAGCTCCAATGCATCGGCGCTTCCACTTTGGATGAGTACCGTATGTATATCGAGAAGGACGGCGCCTTAGACCGCCGGTTCCAGAAAGTCATGGTAGATCCCCCTTCCGTGGAAGAGACGATCCAGATCCTGAACAATATCAAATCGAAATACGAGGATTATCATAATGTCACCTATTCCGATGACGCTATCGATGCCTGTGTGAAGCTGAGCGACCGCTATATGACGGACCGTCTTCTTCCTGACAAGGCCATCGACGTCCTGGATGAGGTTGGCGCCAGGGTCCATCTGAAGAACATCAATGTTCCCCAGAACATCGTGGACCTCGAGAAGAAGATCGAAGACGTAAAGAATGAAAAGAACAAGGTGGTGAAGAGCCAGAAGTTCGAAGAGGCGGCTTCTCTACGCGATACGGAAAAGCGTCTCCAGGAAGACCTGGAAAAAGCCAAGTCCGAATGGGAAGAGGAAAGCAAGCACAAGCGTTATCCCATCGACGAGGAGAATATCGCCGAAGTGGTGAGCATGATGACGGGTATCCCGGTGAAGAGAATGGTACAGGCCGAAAGCGAAAAGCTCCGCAATATGTCCGTGGACATGCGTGGTATGGTGGTTGGACAGGACGATGCCATCCAGAAAGTGGTGAAGGCCATCCAGCGTAACCGGGTAGGTCTGAAAGATCCCAAGAAGCCCATCGGCACCTTTATATTCCTGGGTCCCACCGGTGTCGGTAAGACCGAGCTGGCAAGAGCCCTGGCCCGCTATATGTTCGATTCGGAAGATTCTCTCATCCGTATCGACATGAGCGAATACATGGAGAAATTCACGGTGAGCCGTCTTATAGGCGCGCCTCCGGGATATGTAGGTTATGAAGAAGGTGGTCAGCTGACCGAGAGGGTGCGTCGCAAACCATACTCTGTCATCCTGCTGGATGAGATCGAGAAAGCTCACCCGGATATCTATAATATCCTGCTGCAGGTGCTGGATGACGGTCAATTGACCGACGGTCTGGGTCGTAAGGTCGACTTCAAGAACACCCTTATCATCATGACCTCCAATATCGGCGTCCGTCAGCTGAAGGATTTTGGCGATGGGGTAGGTTTTGCAACCGCTGCCCGGACGCAAAGCGCAGACGAGAACAACAAGGCTGTCATCGAAAAAGCGTTAAAACGCACTTTCAGCCCTGAGTTCCTGAACAGGATCGATGATATCGTGATCTTCAATACCCTTAACAAGGAGCATATCTTCCAGATCATCGATATCCTGATGAAGGGTGTGCTGAAACGTCTGAACACCCTGGGCTTTACCCTGGAACTGACGGAAGATGCCAAGAGCTTTATCGCCGACAAGGGGTATGACCAGCAGTTCGGCGCACGTCCCCTCCACAGGGCCATCCAAAAGTATCTTGAGGATCCCCTGGCAGAAGAGATCCTGAACATGAATATCAAGAATGGGGATGTGCTGATCGCCGATCTCGATAAGGAAAACGCCAAGATCCGCTTTACGTTGAAAGAAAAGGCGAAAGAGAAATCGGAAGCGTAAATGTGAGATCCATCGGGCGTATGTGAAGTTCGCCGGATGCAAAGGAACACACAGATAATATAAATAAACGAGGTTGTCTCAATAGTTACGAGGCAGCCTCTTTTTTTGTAATTTGGCGAAGCATATGC
>DASZVM010000650.1:0-4362 GCA_035547295.1 Puia sp.
ACAGCATGCTTTGATCCCCCGCCAGTTTGATCCGCTCCAGTGTCCCATGAAAAGGATCGTCCGTATTGGTCATCTCCTCACAGCTGATAAGCCTTTTACCCGACAAATGCGCCGAGGAAGAGACGAATTTATTGATCATAGTATAGTTCCGTCCCCGGCCCGTCCCAAAATCTTCAATGGCATCCGTCCATATCCATGTCTCACACTCCGGTATATCCACCATCATCCCCGAAGCGATAGGTTCGCAATCCATACCATAAGCCTGCATCCTCGATTGCACGCCAAGCTTGGTACACCAGGCGGCAAAGGTTTTGATAAACCGCTCCTGGAAGAGCGCCCGCTTCGTCATTTCGAGATCATACCGCACCTGTTGGATACGCTCGGCCAGCAAAGAAGAGAACTGCGCCCCATAAGCCGCACGGACCGCATTCCCCATCTCACCTACCTTAAAAAGCACAAACGGCAGCCATGGGTTCAGCTCATATTTATTGCGCTTAAAGAACTGCTCCGGCATATCCTTGCACCAGTTCGCCCCTTCCAGCTCGATACTGTCCGTAAAGAAGGCCCTGAAATGATCCCCAAGATGCCCAAGCCTGGCAGTAAGCCGCGTGGATATCCGGTCCAGGTATTTCTGCACAGCCCCCTCGTCATAGTGATTGAGCACGGGTCCGCTGGCCCCGGGCGCCCCGTTGATGACAGCCATAAAACCCGTTATCTTTACCAGGTAATACAACACATGCGGTCCCGCCGGTACATCGACCTCCAAACTATCCCCCGACATCGTCAGTAAAACACCCTCCCCCACGTCCTCCATCCGGGCCGGCACCAGCCGGACCTCGACCAGCTCTTTCAAAGGATCCCCATACGGAGACGAAAAAGCAGGGTGCACATCATCCAGCAATTCCTTCCGCGAAACAGAGACCCGCTGCCCTCCCGCCAGATCACGCGTACCAAGCGCCATCATCTGCGTCTGTTCCTCCCTGGACAAAAACTCGCCTCCATACGGCCATCCCGATCCCACGATCATATCACAGATGATCCCTTTCTCACGCGCTCCCTTCAACGTCGCCTGTAGCACGTCCAGCCACTCATCGCTGAGATAAGACAGCACAGGGACACCCATATCGTCCGCCTCCCCGGGGAACCTGATGGGATTGATCTCCACGCCGCCGATACCGGCCGCTTTCATCACATCCAGCTCCCGCAGCAATTCATCGGGAACCACCCTGTCCCCGTTCCACCACCAGCGCACAAAGGGCCGGTACTTATTCTCCGGATCACGAAAAACTTCATACAAACCCTCACCCCGCACAACCTCCCCTCTCATAAATTTTCTAAAAGAAACCGCCCCTGCTGCAAGGGCGGTCATTCTTATAAAATCTCTTCTGTACATAGTAACTCTAAAATACTAAATTAATCACATTCCCCTGTGGACTCACCCGTAGTACAGCCCCATTCCCCGGCTTGACAAACCTTCCTTTCTCCACACGCACGCCATACTTCATCCCTTCAAAACTGCAATCCACCCGCTGAGCCTCTATCGTCTCAAAAGGCAGCTGCGCTCCCTCGGCCGTGGTCAGCTCAAACCACCACTCGAAAGAAGCTCCCCCCGCTAACTTCACCACCATCTTCCGCTCGGAAAGCTCGATCTCCAGGCTCCCCTTCACCGTTTTCAATGGCCAGCTGATATGCAGGCTCGCTTCTCCCCTCCGCTTGAACACGGGATCCCCACCCTCCAGCAGCTGCGCATGACCATCCACCATGCCATACAAACGCAGCCCTGCCAGCTGATCCCGCTTGCTCCAGATATATCCGTCAACAAATGGCAGGGTAAAGAATCGGCACTCGTTCTCCGTAACAGGCGTCGTCTCATAGACGGACGGCATGCGTTCATCAAACAGGTGGATATCACGGACACGTAACGTCCCTTTTTCCCAAAGCAGGTTTACTCTGAAAAATCGGCTGTCGAACCACACGGTCTTACGGTCGCTGCCGTCAATATCCTTCCCCACAGAAAAGCTGGTAACAGGTGTCACCTTATACTTCTCCTTGAACCATCTCCCCGATACCCCCATCGTCTCTACCCTGATCTTTCCCTCATCCCTCAAACGGGCGATCAACGGCATCTGGATCTCAAACCCCTTCGACATCCCGTTCCAGGTAAAAGAATTCTCCTGCCCGGCCTGCGTATAGTTGAAACCAAGGGACGGGTCATCCACAAAAGCATCGAAGAACCAGTTCACCCAGGTAGAGTCGCCCCCGCCAAACTTATACACGGGCTCCAATGTGACCACCCCCTGCCGCCTCGAGCCAAGCCCATTGTCATACTGTCTCACCGGGTCGCTCCCCAGCATCCTGAATATCGGCACCGGTATCTGCTGCTCGGCGTGCTGTGCCGGCATATAGGAATTGATCTTGCTGGGGTAATAGGCCTGGTTCCAGTAACCGCCCCATAACGTATACCCGTCAGTGCCATACTGGTCTTTACAATTACAGGAAACAACGATATGGTACTTGTCATGCATATACTGAAGGCTGTGCGCATCGATAAACCAGGAACCCATCGTCTTCGGGTAATAACCGAACACACGTAAAAAGTCGGCCATGTACACATCTATCAGCTTCTCCCGCTCCTCCGGCGTATACCCCGTGGAAAAACCGATATTGGCCCGCCAGTCCCATGGATACCTGCCCCGCCATTTCATACCCGCTTTCTCCACCAGCGGCTGCGGGATCTCCCACCAGCCGCCGATCTCAAAGGAATCCCTCGGCAACCCCTTCAGTAAGGACTGATACCGCACATTCATCAACGCATCGTACTGCAGCAAAAAAGTCCCGCCTAATTTATACTTCCTCATGATCTCCACCTGCTTCACCACCGTCTGGTATAATACATCCTCCGTAATGGCCGGGTCCCTCGGCTCCAGCAGCCGGATAAAATTCACGATATTGACGATCTTCGGCGGAGCCGCAAAAGAGCTGAAAATCCCAATATAAAAAAGACAAAGGACAATCCTTACAAAAAACTTCATATCAAAAATATTTTACCAGTTCGGGTTTTGCTCCAACGTATACCCGCTGGCGGTATAAAAAGCCACCTCCTTCGTGGGCAGGGGTTGAAGGTAGTTCTTATTCGGATCAAACGACCGGTTGGTCTCCGAGATCAGAAAACCTCCCGCATCGGTCCTGTTCTGATAAGTAGGATCGCTGTACAACGGATAGGTCTGCCAGGTCGAACCCTTTATCCTGATACCCTTTACATCCTGCGCCATCTCCGTCTCCGCCGTCTTCCACCTCCGGACGTCGTCATACCGGAAGCCTTCCAACGCCAGCTCCACCGTCCGCTCCCTCCGGATCTCCGTCCGCATATCCAGACCGTTCGCCGACACAAACGCATTCGTCAGATGAGGCATGCCCGCCCTGTCCCTGATGACATTGATCGACAGGTCCAGGTCCGCATCCGAAATAGCCCCATTCTTTTCAAAAACAGCCTCCGCATAGATCAGCAGCACCTCGGCATAGCGGATCAGATGCTTGTCATAATCGAAGAGGCTTGCATCCCCCAGCTGCCCGCTGTTATTGGCCACCGGGTCTTCCGACATGTACTTGTACAGGATATACCCGGTGTTGAAATTGCGCTGCGGCTTGTCAGGGTAGTTAGCCACCTTCGTCACCGGAAAGAATACCCGGTTGGTCAGGGTTCCGGGAATGATCATGGTCATAGTCATCCGGGGATCCCTTTTCTGGAACTCCGAGGTCATGGTCCCATAACCCTGGAAGACAGTGGCAGGGCTCGTAATAGGCAGACCGGTAGTATCCAGGTACATATCCGCCAGCTTCTTCGTGGGGTTATATCCCGTCCCGTCATACTCGTAAGGCATGTCATGACCCAGGATATTCCTCGCATACCGGCGGTCGAAAATACATTCCTTCGAATCATCGCCCGGCTCTACAAAAAGATAACGGTAGCTCTGTGCCCCGCTGCCCGTGTACAACGCATACTTCCCGCTGGTGATCACAGCCTGTGAGGAAGCCGCTGCCTTGTCAAGGTACTGACTGGCATCGGACGCGCTCCTGAACTTCTCCCACGTCCCCTCATATAAAGCTACCCGGGCAGATAAAGCCAGCGCAGCTCCCTTCGTAACCCTGCCTATTTCCGGGTTTGTCAGATCGGATTGTACCGGCAGGTCATTCACAGCCTCATCCAGGTCCTTCAGGATAAAGTCCGCCGTGGCAGCTTGTGGGCTCCGGGGTGTGAACAACGCCGTATCGCTCGTACCCCGCACCTTCGTGATCAGCGGCACGCCCCCATAGATCCGCATGATCTTCCAGTAATACCAGGCACGGAAGAACTTCGCCTCC
>DASZVM010000651.1:0-2985 GCA_035547295.1 Puia sp.
TCATCGGATTGGTGGCAGATAACGTAAAAATGCCAGTCCAATTACCACTGGTGTCCATCTTAACTCCTATGAAATAATATTTTGTTCCGTCGTACATCACATCACTGTAAAGGGCGACCCGGAAACCCACGGTGGGGGTAATATTTTGCCAGTGTAGTCCATCGGCAGACTGCATGATCCTGCCCATGTTATCCCGAAAGCTGATACCCAGCGCAAAGAAGCTGCTATTGATATAACGTATGTGGTAGTAAGAGATGAAGTTGGTATCGACTATGCTCCAGTTGACGCCATCGGTCGAAGTCGCCAGCCCTTGGCTGGTGTCGTTATAGGCAGCAGCTACAAACCGTCCCGCGCCATAACCCATGCCCTGAAATGAATAGGGCGCCTGGGTGATCGACCAACTGGTGCCATCATTCGAAGTATAGATATTCCCTCCGGCGCCTGCTGCCAGATACTTTGTCCCGGTATAAACAAGCGAGGCAATATAGGGTAGACCGTTCGTTGGAGGTGTCCGGTCTGTCCAATTGACAAAATCCGGTGAAGAGAACATATGACCGTCACCTACCGCCACAAAACCTGACCCGTTGGAAGCAAGTCCTGTAAAGCTGGCACTGTTAAGCTTGAAATGGATCCCATCGGCGCTGGTGGAAATACCCCCGACCCCATAAATAATATAGAGACCATTGACAAACAGGCCTCCATCCGCAACCATGCCTGACGAATAAAAAGCTTTGAAATGGGCGCCATCTTTGGACACCTGCATGGAATATGTGCCATTGCCATAATTTGCTCCCATCAGATAGACACTATCTCCGGCTGCAAACGCGGCTGGCCGTTCAAGTTCTGTCAGCGTCCCAACCGTGCCATCCGTCAACGTGTCTACCAGCGGCGGTGATGGAGACGCCCAGTTGTCCGCATCCGTTGAAGTGAGAATGCCGCCCTGGGCAAACAGATAGAACCTGTCTTTTAGCCACGCCAGTTTTGTCAACGGGGCAGCGGCAGTACCACTCGATGTCCAGGAGCCGGGGGCTCCCGTTGTTGAATGATAAACGACTGTCAATTCGGGCGTAAACCTATCAGCGGGGACGTCGGCCCCAATTACAAACTGGCCACCGCCATAGTCGATGCTGACAAAAGTATAATTCGATGGGACCGGGATCCCCAGGGATAATGTGTCCCAATTGATGCCGTCAGTGGATTTGGCAACCAGGGAGCCGCTGATCGCGTAGAATGCTCCCTGTAGAAATTTAAGGTCGGCAATGAGGCCGCCGGGTGTATCCGATGATCGCAGGGTCCAGTTGACCCCATCGGTACTACTATAGATAATGCTGGGGAAAACGACTCCGGTAAAGACCCCATTGCCAAAGGCCAAAAAGGTAAATCCTGAAGTGGGAACATGACCGGAAGGCAGTGGTGTCCAGGTCTTTGCATCGGCAGACGTAAAAACAGCAGCCAGGTCGGAGGAGGGAGTGCTGGCTACATATATGCCATTGCCATAAACGACACCCGTACATTCGCCGGTGACGCCATAGGTAGAATTGATCGCAGGAGTTTGGGCATAGGAAGAAACGCTGAGGATCAGCAAACCAAGAGCGTAGAAAGGTTTCATTTGGCAGATAGTTGGAAGGCTTAAGGAAAAATAGTTTACGTTTTTTCTGCGACAAATATGATACCAAGCATGAACAACATATAGTCAATCCGGACAGGCGTTGTATCGGAAGCGGGCACTTCATCAAGGCGAGGGGTGGTAGATATTATTGATTGTCATATTTTTGTAAATTTGGTCCACTCTTAGCCGGACAATTGGTCCAAATACTCGCTTCATGCTGCGCAACTACTTCAAGATCGCCTGGCGGTCCTTATCCCGGAACAAGGTATACAGCGCTATCAATGTCCTCGGTCTTTCGCTGGGCATCAGCGCCTGTCTGGTCATTTTTCTGATAACGCACTACGAGCTCGACTTTGATAAATTTCATCCCCAGCGTGAACGGATCTACCGCGTCGTGGCGGACAACCAAAGCCCGGAAGGAGAACATCGCAGCGTGGGTTTTACCACGGATCCGATGGCGATGACCGTACGGTCGGAGATCACAGGGCTTCAGGCGGTGACGGGTTTTTACAGCTATCCCACCAATGTGTCGATACCAAATAACGGGAAGGTCGATCTGAAATTCGATCGTCCGAAATTCGGGACGCCGTCACCCATCGTGATCACCGATCCGCAATATTTCGAGATATTCCAGTATCAATGGCTGGCAGGCAATCCCGCTACTTCCATCAGCCGGCCTTTCCAGGTAGTGTTGACAGAGAGCGAGGCGCAAAAATATTTTGGCCCCGGCACCCCCGACCAATTCGTCGGGCGGCAGGTGTGGTACTCCGACTCGTTGCATACGGTGGTGTCAGGTATCATCAAAGACTGGACGGAAAATACAGACCTGAACTTCAGGGATTTTATTTCGTTTGCCACCGTTCAGCATAGTTTTTTGCAACAGAACATAGACCTTACCGCCTGGGGCATGTGGAACTGGGAGACCCAGGCATTTGTCAAGCTCGCCGATGGTGTAACGAAGACCCAGGTTGAGCGGCAGCTGGCGGGTCTTGCAAAACGGCATTTGGTCGGTCCGAAAGGAAATAAGGATATATTATCCCTGCAGCCCCTGTCGGATATCCATTTCAATGCAAAATATGAAGATGCCTTCTCCCGTAAGGCAAGCCTGCCTGCGTTGTATACGCTGATGGGTATCGCCGCCTTTATCCTCCTGATCGCAGCGGTGAATTTTATCAATCTTTCGACAGCGCAATCCATCCAGCGGGTGAGAGAGGTCGGTATCCGGAAAGTGCTGGGCAGCCGGCGTAGCGGGTTGATCATACAGTTCCTCACGGAGACATTCGTCCTGACTTTTGTAGCCGTGGTCCTTTCCATAGTACTGGTCAATCCGATACTGCATGCTTTCCAATCATTCGTCCCGGCAGGTGTGGCCTTTC
>DASZVM010000652.1:0-7633 GCA_035547295.1 Puia sp.
CAGCAATAACCTGAAAGCGGCTGCGGAGAATGAGGGACAGGCCCTCCTGATCACGAAGACCAAGGCTGCGGAAGCAGAGGGGAATGCGATCAAGATCTCGGCCGAGGCGGAGAAAGAAGCTGCCCGTCTCCGGGGGCAGGGCGTGGCGCTCTTCCGCCAGGAAGTGGCCCATGGGATGAGCGAAGCGGCCGAAGAAATGAAGCGGGCCAACCTGGATACCAACGTGATCCTTTTCAGTATGTGGACGGAAGCGATCAAGAATTTTGCGGAAGTGGGGAAGGGGAATATCATTTTCCTGGATGGCAGCAGCGAAGGGATGCAGAATACCATGAAACAGATACAGGCCCTGATGATAAAACAGATAGGGTAAAACGCTGCACATTGGCATAACTTTAGCATTTTGTTAAAAAATAGAGGGAAACCCGCGGCGTTATAGGTGTGAAATCTCATATTTTTACCAAAATCATATAGTTGATGAGCTTATTTTTTCTACAGGTTCTGGTAGATTCCGCAAAGATCAAGGATAGTCTGGCAAGGCTTGCCGCATTGACGCCAACTCCTCAAAAAGAGAATTTATGGGATATTCTCAGCAAAGGCGGGGTATTGATGATCCCCCTGGCCATATTGCTGGTGATCGCCATTTTTGTCTTTTTCGAACGGTACATGGCCATCAAAAAGGCATCCAGGCTGGACGATAATTTTATGAGCATCATCCGGGATCATATCGTTACGGGCAACCTGACGGCGGCCCGGAGCCTGGCGAAGAACACTCCGACGGCCGTGGCCCGTATCATCGACAAGGGGCTTCAGCGGGTGGGAAAGGATATCCCGGCCATCGAGCGCAGCATGGAGAATGTCGCCCGGCTGGAATTGTACAAGATGGAAAGGAATGTATCCATCCTGTCGGTCATCGGGTATATCGCACCCCTGTTCGGGTTCCTGGGGACGATATTCGGGATGTTCCAGCTGTTCTATAACATCGCTTCCACAGGTGAATACAGCATTTCCAATATTGCCGGCGGTATCTATGTAAAGATGATCTCCTCGGCTTCGGGTCTTATCATCGGGATCATTGCTTACATCGGGTACCGTTATCTGAATTCGCAGATAGACAAGACCACCCATAAGATGGAGGCGGCGTCCAATGAGTTCATCGACATTTTACAGGAACCGACAAGATAAGTAAATGAATTTAAGAAGACGATACAGAGAAGAGGCGGAAGTGCATACGGGGCCTTTGAACGACATCCTGTTCATCCTCCTGCTGTTCTTCCTCATCGTGTCCACGCTGGCCAATCCCAATGTGGTGAAGCTTTCCCAGCCCAAGTCCAAAAGCGATACCAAGTCGAAGCAAACGGTGGTGGTATCCATCGATGCGAATAAACAGTTCTATGTGGGTACTACCAGGGTGAGCATGGATGAATTAAAGACGAAGCTGCAGCCTTTCCTGGCTAAAGAGACGGACCAGCCTTCCATCGTGATCAATGCGGACAAGACGGTGCCTATCGACGATGTGGTGGCTGTCATGCGGGTGGCCCGTGAACTGGGCGCGCGTACAGTGCTGGCGGTGGATAAGAATGGAGTACAGTAAAATGAACCCTAACGAAGAACAAATATGGAGGGCCATACAGAAAAAGGAAGGGGCTGTATTTGAACATTACTACAAGGAGCACTATAAATTCTTCTTTCTGGCAGCCTGCAGCTATCTCAGGGATCCCCGCCTGGCGCAGGAGATCGTCAATGATGTGTTTATCAAGCTTTGGGAGGACGCGGGAACCATCAGTATCCAGTCTTCCCTGAGATCCTATATCTACAGGGCTGTCATCAACAGGAGTCTCAATGAGCTGGATAAAAGAAAAAAAGAAAGACAGTATCAAAGTGAGTTGAGCCAGGGGCCGGAACAGACTGCGGAACCGAGGGACATGGAGGAAAATGAACTGAAGATCAGGCTTTACAAGGCCATCGACCAATTGCCGGAGCAGTGCCGGAGGGTGTTCATGATGAGCAGATTTGAAAACCTGAAGCAGCAGGAGATTGCCGACCGGCTGAACATTTCCATCAAAACTGTAAAAAACCATATTACACGCGCATTGAAAGAGCTGCATGAGGTCCTTGGCAATTGGAATTCTCTTCCGATATGGATATTGCTGATAGAATATTTTTTTTGGTATTGACCAGGACCATGGCGGCTTTTATTTGTCTTATGATTGAAAATTATGGAACCCCGACCTTCATATAACGATCTTCCCTGGGACCTGATCCTACCGGCCCTGCAGGGCGAGCTATCCCCGGACGAGGGACTTCGGTTCCGGGAGTGGCTGGCTCTGTCGGAGAGCAACCGTGTGCAGTTTGAGCAGCTGCAGCGGATGTGGAAGGAGGGGATGACCGATTATGTATTTTACCGTGAGGCGGACGAAGGTACGGCCTGGGAGGCGTTGCGGAAAAGAATGGGAACAAAAAGGGCCATACCTATATCTATAAGGCGGTGGTCCGCGGTGGCTGCGGTACTGCTGCTGGCGGCCGGGGCCGGATGGTGGTATATGGCCGGGAAGACCGCCGTCACTCAGTTTGCGACGGCCGCCGGAGAACAGAGGACGGTGTCCCTGGCAGATGGCTCCACGGTGGTCCTGAACGGGCAGACCCATATCAGGCTTGACCGTGACTACAATAAGACCGGCAGGACGGTGACACTCATCAGCGGGAGCGCCCGGTTTGACGTAGTCCACCAGGAGCAGCGGCCCTTTACGGTGGATCTGGGCGCCGTCAGCATCAGGGATATCGGGACTGATTTTACCGTGGAAAGAACAAAGGATAGCATAAAGGTGGTTGTCTCGGCCGGCAAGATAGCCTTTATCGAAAAAGAAAGCGGCCGTTCCCGGAAAGTATCCGCAGGGGGCTCCCTATGTTTTTATACGGCTGAGCACCGGTACAGCACCGCTGACCCCCTCCGCTTTGACAACGCTGCTTTATCGAGCGTAGTTGCAGCCTTACAGCAGCTATCCGGTAAAAATATCCTGCTGAATGATCCATCGCTGGGACAAAAAAGGCTGACGGTCCATTTGGCTGGGGAGTCCTTTGAGGATGCCCTGAAGACCGTCTGTGCATCCCTGGATCTGGAATACGAGATAAAAGATGGGACGTATATTTTAAAAATGAGGTAAATTACCTCTGAATGGACCGAATAGCTGCACATTCCCATCACCGGCCATGCATGGCCTCTGCCATCCTGTTATTCCTCTTTTCTTTTATTTTTCAGCCCTCTGTTGCCCAGGAAAAAAGAATAGCGGACACGCTTGTGACGGTGAATATAAAGGACAAGCCCTTCCAGGAAGCATTGTCCATCATCGAATACCGGATCCCTTATAAGTTTGCCTACAGCGCGGATGCAGCCCTGGGGCAAAAAAACATATCGGTATCTGTCTCGGACATGCCGCTGACGGAATTCCTGGAGGTCCTGTTCCGGGACGCTTCCCTTACCTACCAGGTCATCGGTCACCAGATCGTCCTGCAAAAGATCGTCATACCGTCCAGGGTCACGTTTAGCGGGTATGTAATGGATGCCGGTACGGGAGAGTCGCTGATAGGCGCTACGATCTATTGTCCTTCCACGGGAGCGGGTATCATATCCAACAACTATGGGTTTTATTCCATCTCTGTTCCTCCCGCCGACACGATAGACCTGGAAGTTTCCTATGTGGGCTATAAAAGTCTGCTCAGGCAGGTGAATGCCCGCAACGACCTTTCGCTTTCTTTTGAGCTGGAGCTGAATGCCGGCCAGGCAGAGATCAATCAGCTGACTATCGCAAGTGATAAAAGAGAGGACAACGTAAAGAAGAATCAGGCGGGTCTGATAGAGATGTCGACGGATATGATCACCGCGGCGCCTTCAGCCGCCGGCAGCGGGGACCTTCTCAACTCGGTGGAGATGCTGCCCGGGGTACAGGCAGGGATAGACGGGACGCCCGGGTTTTTTGTCAGGGGAGGCAATGCGGGGCAGAACCTGATCCTGCTGGACGAGGCTACTTTGTACAACCCCAGTCATATATTCGGGCTCGTAAGCATCTTTAATCCGCCGGCCATCAAATATGCCAACCTGATGAAAGGCGGTTTTCCCGCCTCTTACGGCGATCATGTAAGCTCCGTGCTGGATGTCACCATGAAGGACGGCAGCAACCAGCAATTCGGTGGGGTGGGTCAGATGGGAAGCGTTTCATCGGGTGTGACACTTTACGGCCCTCTGCAGCCGGGGAGATCGTCCTTTCTTATTTCGGGACGCAGGAGTACGACAGATGTGCTGCTGCATCCTTTTCTTCATAAGAACTATTTCAGCAACTATTATTTCTATGACGTCAACGCAAAGCTGAACTTCCAGGTGTCTTCAAGGGACCGGCTTTTTGCCGGCTTCTACAATGGGCGGGATAATAATAACTATGCCGGCGACGCTGAGGATGTCACGGGGATCGACTATTCCATGCACTTTGGCAATGCCGCTTTTACCCTGCGATGGAACCATCAGTTCTCGGGGAAATTATTTTCCAATACTTCGGTGGAGCACAACAACTACCATCAGTGGCTATCCGCCACGCAACAAGGATATTTCGCCCAATTGTATTCGGGTATCAAGGATATAAATGCCAAATCGGATCTCACCTGGTACCTTTCTCCGGAGCACAAAATAAATATGGGGATCGACTATTTATACCAGCGGCTTTATCCGGCCTCGTTATCGGGGAAGGCTTCCCCAACGGATCCCACCGGGACTATCGTTCCGGACGGCATACCATCCAGGACGGCTTCGCGCGCGGCGGTCTATGCCAGCGATGCCATGAAGTTCGGCAGCCGATGGCAGTTGTATGGAGGGATCAGGGTCCCTTTCTATTATAAACAGGATGCGCGCTATCTTGCTGTCGAGCCGCGGCTTTCCCTTTTGTATATGATCGGTCCGGCTACAAGCATCAAGGTCTCCTATGCGGGCATGCATCAATATATTCATTTGGTGCAGAGCTATAATTCCGCCTTCCCGGCAGAGATATGGATCGGCAGCAGCAGCCTGGTGCGGCCCCAGGTGTCGCAGGAAGTGACTGCGGGTCTATTCAGGAATTTTTCGAAAAACATTTTTCAGACGAGCGTGGAGGTGTACTACCGGCACATGAAAAATCAATTGTTATTTGGCGGGGGAGCAGACAGCGCTGTCATCGACAATACGATCGAAAGCCAGCTGATATTCGGGAAAGCCTGGAGCTATGGCGCGGAGCTTTTTGTCCGGAAGAACAGGGGCAAATGGACGGGATGGCTGGCTTATACGCTGGCGTATGCCTATCAGCAATTCGATTCGCTGAACGAGGGCAGCACTTTTCCTTTTGCCTATGACAGAAGGCATATGCTGAACATCTCGACTGCCTATACCTTTAATGCTCACTGGAAGGTGGCTGCCAATTTCCTTATCGCCAGCGGCCGGGCGTTCAGTCTTAGTCCTGATTCAACCTTTAATGCCGATGGGGGCAATCCGCTGTATGCGGGCAACCGGGGGAGAGGCAGGGGAAGGGGCCGGCCCATCGGCCAGAGCGGCTCATGGGACATCATTTTCAATAATTACCGGCTCAGTCCATATAACCGGCTGGACCTGAGCGCTCATTATATGAAGAGCCGGACCGTCGGCCGGAGAACGCTGGAGACGGAATGGATCTTTTCCGTGTACAATGTCTATGCCCGTCAGAATAACTCGTTCGTTTACCGGACGATCGATCCTTCAACGAGAAAAGTAATTGCCAAGCAGCTGCCTCTTATTCCTGTCATACCGAGTATTACGTATAGTTTAAAATTTTAATCTAATTAAATTGGAGGTCCGCTAGGACCAGGACGGTGTTTTTCTGTCTTGTAAGAGAAAATGTATTCCCATGAAAACACAAAGCGCAGGACAGTCTTTATTGTTAGTTGTAATGCTCACGGCAGGGGCATTTATCGCCTGTAATAAGAATAGCAGCAGCACCGGCGGTACCGGGCATCTGGAAGTAAGGTTGACGGATGATCCTTCGCCTTATGATGCCGTGTACATCGATGTGCAGAAGGTAGAGGTGAATATCAGCGCAGACAGCGGGGCCAAGTCCGGGTGGCAGACAGTACCCCTTCTTCGTCCGGGGATCTACAACCTGCTGGACTTTAAGAATGGGATCGACACGGTCCTTGCCGCGGCCGACCTTCCGGCGGGGAAGCTTTCGCAGATGCGTCTTATCCTTGGAGACAACAACTCAGTAGTAATAAACGGACAATCTGTTAGTTTGAAAACCCCTTCCGCGCAGCAGTCGGGATTGAAGTTCAACATCCATGCAACATTGACGGATGGGATTGTCTATCGCCTCTGGATCGATTTTGACGCGGGCCGTTCGATCGTTACGACAGGGCACGGCTCATTTATTCTGAAGCCCGTTATCCGGACCTATACGGAAGCCATCGGGGGCAGTATCAAGGGAAATGTTCTGCCTGTCGCAGCCGGACCACAGGTGTGGGCTGTACAGGGTGTGGATACCCTGCTGGCCTTGCCCGATACGGCAACCGGATACTATTTCTTTGGCGGTGTGAATGAAGGTAGCTGGAATTTATTGTTCCATGCACAGGATTCCACTTATAAGGACACTGCATTTGCGGTGACGGTGATCACAGGCGCTGTGACCAATGCCGGGACGGTGACCTTGCAAAAGAAATAGGATAGCTGTTAAAGTCCAATTGGTCCGGGCATGATCTCATTCATGCCCGGATCATCCCATATAAATCCGTTGCTATGAAACAAACTATTACCCTTTTTTTGCTTGTCGTGGGCATGTTGCCATTGCGGGTCTTTTCGCAGCTGAACAATGGCGGTCGTTATGCCAATTTTGGCGTGGATGCCGATACGCGGAGCGACTATATGAAATATGGGTTGCTCACGGGGCCTGTTGCCGGTGATGACTGGTTCTCGCCTTCACTATCCGGTTATAATGTGATCGACACTTCCAATGCGGCCGGCTATATACCATTGCTGCAGGCGGGCGCCAATATTTCATTCAACAAACGCATGTCTGTGCCTTTATATTCCAAGGTCGGAGGGAAATTGTGGCTGGATGCTGTCTACGGCAGGGACTATATGGCAGCGTCTTCCCTGAAAGACAGCACCACATTTTCCATAGCCAGTAAGAACGGAGATAACCCTTCCAACTGGATGGGCGGGGTATCTTCTTTCCCGGACAAAAACGACCTGGTAGACGTATACGCCCATATGCGGAGGGATGGTATTACGGTGCAGGATAGCCTATGGTTATTCACAGGCGTATCGACCTATGGGACTTCGGGCTCCCGGTATTTTGACATCGAACTGTATAAGAACAGTTTTACCTATAACCAGTCCACCGGCAAATTCACCACGGCAGGACCTGATGCAGGCCATACCCAATGGCTCTTTGATGCCGGCGGCAATATCATCCAGACGGGTGACATGATACTGGCCGTTACTTTCTCTCCCGGGTCCGCACCGGTGGTGGATGTGCGGATATGGGTAAGCCAGGCCACCTGGAGCAGCGTCTCGCCGAGCCATTTCAGCTTTAATGCAAGTTTTGACGGCGCTACTCCCGCATTCGGGTATGCATCCATCGTCTCCAGG
>DASZVM010000653.1:0-10184 GCA_035547295.1 Puia sp.
CCTCCGTTATCCTGTCGAAGAATACGATAGGGAGGCCTTTTTCATGCAGCTTTTTGAAATGAGAGAGATCGGTGGTTTCAGTAGAAAGGGAGACCAGCAGTCCGTCCACGCTCCGGGAGGCCAGGTATTGTGCGTTGGAGACCTCCCGCTCATAGGACTCATGACTTTGGGAAATGATGACGTAATAACCTTTTTTATAGGCGACGGACTCGATGCCGTTGATCACCTGGGAAAAAAAGTTATTGGCGATCTCACAGACGACGATGCCGATGGAGCGGCTACGTTTCTCCTTTAGGCTCTGCGCGATGGGGTTGGGACGGTAGTTTAGCTTTTCTGCGTATTCCAGCACCAGCTTTTTTGTTTCGGTGCTGATCTCATAGCTGCCGCGGAGGGCCCTGGAGACAGTGGAAGTGGAAAGGCCCAGGGCTTTGGCAATGTCTTTTATGGTAATAGCTTCGAACTTCATATGGGAAGGGTATTAAAATTAATGTTATTTTCGGTTAACCAACAAATTGTCTAGCATGCTGTCATACCCCGTTCGTATTGCCCTCATTGCCGCCCTAGGTGGCTTTTTATTTGGATTCGAGACTGTGGTCATTTCAGGCGCCGAGGAAACCCTTCAGAAAATATGGAGCCTGGGATCATTCGCCCACGGGTTTACGGTTGCTTCCAGCCTGCTGGGTACGATCTTAGGTGCGATGACGGCCAGTATCCCCGCAAAAAAGTACGGTCGTAAAAAGGTGCTGCAGGTGATCGCCGTTCTTTTTATCATCGCGGCCATCGGCTGCGCTTCCGTATCGGCATGGGCTTTGTTCATCTTTTTCAGGATCATCGGCGGGATAGCCGTGGGTGCGAGCTCCATGGTGGCGCCAATGTATATTTCCGAAGTATCTCCTGCAAACCTGCGGGGACGGCTTGCGGGCTCGTTCCAGGTCAATATCGTATTGGGGATCATGATAGCTTATATGACAAATTATTTTTTAAAGGACCTGGGCAGCGATGCCTGGCGCTGGATGTTTGGCGTTATGCTGGTGCCGGCCGTTATTTTCTGGATCCTTTTGCGTGTTATTCCGGAGAGTCCCCGCTGGCTGGTGATCAATAACCTTTCGGACAGGGCCATACCCGTAATGAAGCGGCTGGGCGAACAGGACCCGCAGGGCGCAATCGCCGCCATCCGTCAGTCGTTGCACGAGCAGCAGGGCGCGCCGGGCCAACATAAAGAGCCTTTGTTCCAGCGGCGGTATTCCAAGCCCATCATATACGCTGTTCTGCTGGCCATGTTCAATCAACTGTCGGGTATCAACGCTATCCTGTACTATGCGCCCCGTATTTTTGAGATGGCCGGGTTTGATAAAAATGATTCATTCGGCAGAAGCGTTTATGTAGGGGCGGCGAACCTCCTGTTTACTTTGCTGGCCATGACCGTGATAGATAAGTTCGGGAGGAAGAAGCTGTTGCTCATAGGCTCCGTCGGGATGACCTTTTTCCTGGGGATGACGGCGTATGCGTTCAAGCAGGGGGCCGGGGGCAGCATGGTCGTGCTGTACCTCATCGGTTTTATTGCATTCTTTGCTTTTTCCCAGGGGGCTGTCATTTGGGTATTTATCTCAGAGATATTCCCTAATTCCGTCCGCAGCCAGGGTGGGTCGCTGGGCAGCTCGACCCATTGGATCATGGCAGCTATTATTTCATGGACGTTCCCTGTCATTGTAGAGGGGAGCAAGGACGGGGGGTATCATTCTTTCGTATTCTATAGTGTCATGATGTTCATACAGCTGTTGTTTGTATGGCGGATGCTGCCGGAAACGAAGGGAAGGACACTGGAAGATATTCAGAAGGACCTGGGTATTTCGTAAGATTCTATCATTTTAAATTATATTTCTATGAGATCCTTATTGATGATGTCGTTAGTGACTGTATTAGCGGGTGGTGTCATGGCCCAGGGGGGAATGCCTGTCGAACAGGGAAAAGATGAGAAGGCGGTGTCTGCGGCAGTGGAGGCTTTGCGTAAGGCGATGGTCGACCCGGATAAAGCTACCCTGGAAAAGCTGACGTTGCCTCAGCTGAGCTATGGGCATTCTAATGGGATGATACAGAACCAAACGGTGTTTATCGAGGCATTGACCAGCAAGCAGTCGGACTTTGTAAATATCAACCTCAGCGAGCAAAGTATAAAGATCGTGGATAGGACGGCGATCGTGCGTCATATCCTGTCGGCGGATACGAATGATGGAGGTAAGCCCGGGCATGTGAACCTGTCGATACTGCTGGTGTGGCAGAAGGTAAAGGGCGAGTGGAGGTTGCTGGCGCGGCAGGCTGTAAAGGTAGTACCTGCACCATAAGCTACAGCAACTTCACTAGTTCGGCAGGCTCCGGAAGAATGCCTTTCATTTCTTTGGGGACTTCTTTGGAGGTGCGGTAGGTGGCGACGCCCATGGCTTTATCGATGGTCTTTACGGCGAATTCTACTACAGCGAAGGTGACGGTTGAAGAAAAGAAGGTCTACAAAGAATTCTTCCCCGTCGAGCTCGATCCGGTATTGATTGCCGATAAAGGAGAAGCCCTGGCCCATCTTCATGGTAAAGTTTTTGATATCGCTTACTACCTTTTCTTCCAGTACGCGCTCATCTTCAATTTCTCCCGGCGTCATGAAATCCATCAGGTATTCGTCCTGAAAAATTTTCAGGGCTGAGGGGTGTAATTGTTCCGGTAACGTTTTTTCGAAGTTATTGGGGAGTTTACCTTGTTGAGAGAACAGGTTTGCATTTATATAATGCTCCAGTGTGTTTACTGACCAAAATTGAGCAGCGGCTTCAGAGATATAGAAATATCTTTCTTCCTGCGATTCGCATTTGTTTAGAATGCAAATGTGGTGAGTGAAAGAAATGCCAAAGAATGCTTCGACTCGGGGAAGTGTGTTTTTAGGCTGCGTTCTACGAACATTTCGTATTTTCGCAGTCACTGACTGCGTAATTATAAGTGATTGATATTCATTGTAAAAATGCTTCATGTTGATTAAATTCCTTTGAGAGAATCCTCTCAATCCCGGCAATTGTTTTTGTAGGTCTTCTGAAATTTGTACTAATATTTTCATTCCCCATTTCTCCGCCGCTATCTTCTCTGCCAGCATCTTGCCAGTCTTAAAATAAAGCAGCAGTTGCTCTCTATTCGCCAGCCTGGCGGCCACATATCTGCTTTGGATAATGCTCCGCTTCAGTTCAGCGATGAGCCGGATATATTGCTTACTCATACGAACAGGTTTTAAGACAATAAATTTACTAATATTATTAGCAAAAAATTTTCAAAATATTTTAATGAGAATTATATCACCACACATGACAGTCCATGACGGCTCGATGGTGATTGCGCTTTATTTTTACGCGTTCTATTTTGTAGCCATATTGAAAAATTATATTCACCCATGCAAGTAATCTTTGGTATCATCTTCCATTTCATCGGCGGCTTTGCTTCCGGCTCTTTTTATATCCCCTACAAAAAGGTCAGGGACTGGTCCTGGGAAAGCTATTGGATCGTCGGCGGGCTTTTTTCCTGGCTGATCGTGCCCCCATTGGCAGCATGGCTTACCGTACCCCACTTCACTGAGATCATCTCGGCTACATCCGCCGCAACCCTTGGCTGGACATTTTTCTGGGGCATACTCTGGGGCATCGGCGGCCTCATGTACGGTCTCGGAATGCGTTATCTGGGCATGTCATTGGGCAACTCCGTCCTCCTGGGCTTCACAAGCGCCTTCGGGGCCCTCGTGCCTTCCATCTACTATAATATCAACCCCACCCCGGGCAAGACCACTTTCAACGAGCTGCTCACTACCTCATGGGGCCGGATCGTACTGGGAGGAGTGATCCTTTGTCTCGTCGGGATCTATGTCTGCGGACGTGCCGGCGTGCTCAAGGAAAAAGAGCTCCCCGAAGAAAAAAAGAAGGAAAGCATCAAGGAATTCAACCTGATGAAAGGATTGGTAGTATGTACCATTTCCGGTATCCTCAGCGCCTGTTTCAACTACGGCATCGAGGCAGGCGGCCCGATGGCCGAGATGGCCAATAGCTTCTGGAAATCGGCCCATCCGGACGCCACGACGAATTTCCTGTATCAAAATAACGTAACCTATATCGTGCTGCTGTGGGGCGGCCTCACCACGAATTTTGTCTGGTGCATGATCCTGAACGCAAAGAACAAAACATTCGGGGACTATACGAATAAGAAGGCGCCGTTGGCGAACAACTACTTTTTTTCAGCGCTGGCCGGCACGATATGGTTCCTTCAATTCTTCTTTTACGGAATGGGAGAGAGCAGGCTGGGCAATGGGGCCAGCTCCTGGATATTGCACATGGCATTCATTATCCTGGTAGCAAATTTGTGGGGTATTGCTTTAAAGGAATGGAAGGGAGTAAGCGCGAAAACACGTTATACCATAACGACAGGGATCGTCGCTATCCTTCTTTCGGTGATCCTGGTGGGATATGGGAACTCATTAAAATAAAATTACAAAGTGAATCTATATGTCTGTTACAACGAAGCAATTTAAGCATGTCAGCTATTTATGGGATGAAAAAGAGGCAGCAGCGCTGGCCGGTGATGAAGTGGCATTATTGATATACCGCAGTAACCTCCTTGGCGCCGACCTGCGGCTCACCAATTACGGAGGTGGCAATACTTCCTGCAAGGCGATGGCTAAAGACCCTCTTACCGGCAAGTCCACGGAGGTGATGTGGGTAAAAGGATCGGGCGGCGACCTGGGGACGTTGAAACGCAGCGGACTGGCCGCCTTGTATGTAGACAGGCTGCTCAGCCTGAAGAACGTTTACCGTGGGCTCGAGTTCGAAGACGAAATGGTGGAGCTGTTCAATCATTGCATCTTTGATCTGGCGTCAAAAGCTCCTTCCATCGATACGCCATTACACGGCTTCTTACCATTCAAACATATCGATCATTTGCATCCCGATGCGGCGATCGCCATTGCCGCGGCTAAGGACGGCAAAAAGATCACGCAGGAGCTGTTTGGCGGGAAGATAGGCTGGGTGGAATGGCAGCGTCCCGGATTCGACCTGGGGCTGAAGCTAAAGAAATGCCTGGACGAGAATCCCGGTATCCGGGGGATCATGCTGGGCTCCCATGGGCTGTTCACCTGGGGCGATACCGCTTATGAAAGCTATATCAATACCCTGGAAGTGATAGAGACCTGTGCGCAGTACCTGGAAGATAACATCGGGAAGAAAGCGCCCGTATTCGGCGGTGCAAAGCTGAAGTCCGCTTCCAAAGAGGAGCGTCTTGCCAAAGCAGCGGCGCTGGCGCCGGTGCTGAGAGGCTTCTGCTCTTCCAAAACAAAAATGATCGGACATTTTACGGATGACGATCGGGTGCTGGAGTTCATCAACTCCAATGACCTGGCCAGATTGGCGCCCATGGGCACCAGTTGTCCCGACCATTTTCTCCGGACCAAGATCAGTCCCCTCGTATTAGACCTCTCCATCACAGAAGATCTGAGCGACATAAAAAAACTAAAGGAGAAGCTGGCGCCCCAATTCGAGGCTTACCGTAAAATGTACGCCGGATACTACGACACCTGCAAGCATCCCAACAGCCCGGCTATGCGCGACCCTAATCCCGTCGTCATCCTTTACCCCGGCATCGGGATGTTCACCTTTTCCAAGGATAAACAGACGGCAAGGGTGGCTGCCGAATTCTACATCAACGCCATCAATGTGATGAAGGGCGCGGAAGCCGTATCGTCCTATACGTCCCTGCCCCGGCAAGAGGCTTTTAACATCGAATACTGGCTTTTGGAAGAAGCCAAGCTGCAGCGGATGCCCAAGCCAAAGGCATTGTCCGGAAGGATCGCCCTGGTCACCGGCAGCGCGGGCGGCATCGGCAAAGCTATCGCCAAAAAATTCGCGGATGAAGGCGCTTGTGTAGTCATCAATGACAACGATGCCCAACGGCTGGAAGGCGCCAAACAGGAATTCCAAAAACAATATGGCCGGGACGTATTTGCGGCAGAAGTGCTCGACGTCACAGCGGCCGACACTATCCGTCAGGCTTACAAGGCAGCCGCATTGGCTTTTGGCGGCGTGGATATCGTCGTGAACTGCGCGGGTCTGTCCATTTCCAAGCCTATCGAGGAACATACGGAGAAGGACTGGGACCTCCTGTACGACGTGCTGGTGAAAGGACAGTTCCTGGTGACACAGGCGGGAGTGGAAGTGATGCGCAAACAGGGCATCGGCGGCGATGTCATCAATATCGTAAGTAAAAATGCACTGGTGTCGGGACCGAACAATGCGGGTTATGGGTCTGCGAAGGCCGCCCAACTGCATCTCAGCCGTCTGAATGCCGCCGAGCTTGGGGCCGACAAGATCCGTGTCAATACCGTCAATCCCGACGCCGTGATCTCGGACAGCAAGATATGGGCCGGCGCCTGGGCCGAAGGCCGTGCCAAGGCTTATGGCGTCAAGGTGGAGGAGCTGCCCGCCTATTATGCAAAAAGGACATTGTTAAATGAGATAATTTTACCGGAAGACATCGCCAACGCCTGTTTTGTGCTCACAGGCGGTCTTTTGAACAAGTCTACAGGAAATGTGCTGAATGTAGACGGCGGAGTGGCGATGGCTTTCGTCAGATAAAAGACCATCATGACCAGGATAGCATTTAAAATGAAGCTCTTCCCGGGCTATGAAGCCGAATACAAACGGCGTCATGCGGCGGTATGGCCGGAACTGGCCGCCCTGCTGAAATCGGTAGGAGTGAAGGATTATTCCATTTTCCTGGATGAGGAAACACTCATCTTATTCGCCTACCTGCAGATAGAAGAGCCAGTCAGACTGGACGAAACCAGGACCCACGACATCATGTGGAAGTGGTGGGACCATATGAAGGACATCATGGAAGTGCATCCGGACACTTCTCCTGTGACAATACCCTTGCAAGAAGTATTTTACATGCCTTAAAAATTGTAACCATATGCAAATCGAAAAATATAAGATCGATACCCATAACCAATCGCTGATAAAAGAGCACCAGCGGAAGTACGGGTTCCTTTCCGGGGCCATCAGGGATAGTGAAAAGGTCCTGCAAAAACTGATAGACTTCCAGGTGGCCATTCCCAGCTGGGCATTGGGTACGGGCGGCACACGTTTTGGCCGGTTTTCCGGCGGAGGGGAGCCCCGCAGCCTGGAGGAGAAGATAGAGGACATTGGGTTATTGCATGCCTTGAACCGCAGCAGCGGGGCAATTTCCCTGCACATACCCTGGGACATACCCAAGGACGCTGCCGCCATCAGGGCGCTGGCTGCGCAGCACGGTCTCAAATTCGACGCGATGAACTCGAATACCTTCCAGGATCAGCCGGGACAAAAACACAGCTATAAGTTCGGGTCATTGCAGCATGTACGCAAGGAAGTGCGTCAGCAGGCCATCGACCATAATATCGACGTCATCCGGCATGGCATCGAGCTGGGCTCCAATTCCCTTACGGTCTGGCTGTCCGACGGCTCCTGTTTTCCGGGCCAGCTGAATTTCCGCAAGGCCTTCCAAAATACGCTGGACGGTCTTCAGCAGATCTATGCCGCGCTGCCTGCTGACTGGAAGATATTTGTCGAGTACAAGGCGTTCGAGCCCAACTTTTATTCCACTACCGTGGGCGACTGGGGACAATCCCTCCTGTATGCGAGCAAGCTGGGCCCGAAGGCTTATACGCTGGTAGACCTTGGACATCACCTGCCCAATGCCAATATCGAACAGATAGTAGCCCTTCTGCTGATGGAAGGCAAGCTGGGCGGGTTCCATTTCAACGATTCCAAATATGGGGATGACGATCTTACCGTGGGCAGCATCAAGCCCTACCAGCTTTTTCTCATCTTCAACGAGCTGGTGGAAGGCATGGATGCAAGAGGAATGGACCATGTAAAGGACCTGGGTTGGATGATCGATGCTTCTCATAATGTAAAAGACCCGCTGGAGGACCTCCTGCAGTCGGTGGAAGCCATCATGCTGACCTATGCGCAGGCCCTTATCGTGGACAGGAAAAAATTGACGGATGCCCAAGGGGCCAATGATACGGTGGCTTCGCAGGAAGTGCTGCAGGACAGCTTCCGCACCGACGTACGTCCTCTCGTTGCCGAAGCCCGTCTCCGTGCCGGCGGCGCATTGGACCCCCTGGCTTTATACCGCGGTGAAAAGGTACGTGAACATCTGATCAGGGAACGTGGCGCAAAGACAGTAGCTACCGGTCTGTAAAAAAACCTCTATGTCTGCCAGATCCGTAATACTCCTCTTCGACGTGGGGAAGACCAATAAGAAGGTGTTCCTGATGGATGAGCACTATAAGATCGTCTGGGAACAGTCCCGGTGTTTTGAAGAGACATACGATGAGGACAAAGATCCCTGCGAGAATGTGGAAAAGCTGACGGAATGGGTCAAAAGCTCCCATGCCGATGCGATTGCCCTGAAAGACTTTTCCATCAGGGCCGTGAACTTTTCGGCCTATGGGGCCAGCTTTGTTCACATAGGAAAGGATGGCAGGCCGGTGGCTCCCCTGTACAACTATCTCAAGCCCTACCCCGAGGCGCTGAAGAAGAAATTTTATGGTATCTATGGCGGAGAAGTCACTTTCAGCATGCTGACGGCCTCCCCTGTGCTGGGCAGCCTGAACTCGGGGATGCAGCTTTACCGGATAAAAGAGGAGATGCCCGGGCTTTACGAGCAGATACAGTGCAGTCTTCATCTTCCCCAATACCTGAGCTTTCTGCTCACCGGAAAGCGATATTCGGATATCACGAGCATCGGCTGTCATACGAACCTCTGGAACTTCTCACAGGACCATTATCATGAATGGGTGTACCGGGAAGGGATCATCGATAAACTGGCGCCCCTGCGCGGCGCGGATGAGGTTTTGCCTCTGGGAAAGATCGTGTCGGGCATTGGGCTGCATGACAGCTCAGCCGCCATGATACCCTACCTGGAGTCATTCCAGGAGCCATTCGTGCTTATTTCCACCGGCACCTGGTGTATCAGCATGAACCCTTTCAATGATCAGCCTCTCACCGTGGCCGAGCTGCAGAAAGATTGTCTTTGCTACATGAGCTACCAGGGCCGTCCTGTAAAAGCTTCCCGTCTTTTTGCCGGTCACAGACATGAGCAGGAGGTAAAAAAGCTGGCAGAGCGGTACAATAAGGACCCTCAATACGCCAACACTGTCGCCTACGATCCGGAGATCATGTCAATATTACACGTTAAACAGACGGATGACAATTTTGAGCAGGCCTATCACCGATTGATCATGGATATCATGAAAGAGCAGGCTGCCTCTACCCGGCTGGTGCTGGAGGGGACGACGGTCAAAAGGATCTTTGTAGACGGCGGTTTTGCCAGGAACCAGGTCTTTATGCATCTTCTGGCCACGGCCTTTCCCCATATCGAGGTTTTTGCCGCCAGCATCCCCCAGGCCACTGCCATCGGAGCTGCGCTGGCTATCCATTCTCACTGGAATAAGCTAAGTCTGCCGGGAGATATCATCGAATTGAAATTTTATAAGTAGATTACAGGCCGTATGCGTGTTGGATTATTTATTCCCTGTTATGTGGACCAGTTGTATCCGCAGGTAGGTGTCGCCACCCTTCATTTATTGGAAAAGCATGGCTGCGAGGTAGATTACCCGGCCGATCAGACCTGTTGCGGCCAACCCATGGCCAACTCCGGGTTTGAACATCTTACCCAGGGGTGCAACGATCTGTTCATAAAGAACTTCTCAGATTACGACTACATCGTGTGCCCTTCGGGCAGCTGTACGTTGCACATCAAGGACCATCTGCATGGCAGTCACGTCGCAGGAGACACCGATCCGGGCACCAACATTCGTAAAAAGATCTATGAGCTGGTGGAGTTTCTCACAGATGTCCTGAAAGTAGAGAACATCGATGCCAGTTTCCCTCATAAAGTGGGTTTGCATCAGAGCTGTCATGGGCAGCGGGGATTGAAGCTGGCCCAGATGACGGAGCTGGTGGCGCCGCCTTTCTCCAAGCCGGAGAAGCTGCTGAAAATGGTAAAGGGCATCCAGTTGATAGAGCTGACCCGGAAGGACGAATGCTGCGGTTTTGGCGGCACTTTTTGCGTGGCGGAGGAAGCCGTGTCGGTAAAGATGGGGAAGGACAGGGCCGCGGACCATATCC
>DASZVM010000654.1:0-6868 GCA_035547295.1 Puia sp.
TGAAATCGTGTACTCCGAAAAAGGAATTCCATCTGATACCCAGATAAATGCCGGGCTTGAGCCCATACTTCCTGCAGGAATCGACAAACTCCCTCACGAGGTCGGCTTTGCCATCCCTCCATCTCAATACCTTCATGCAATAGGGATTGACATCACTCTGATAAAGTGCAAAACCAGTCTCGTGCGTGGCGGTCAGGATGGCAAACCTGGCGCCGGCAGCCTTGGCAGTCCGTACCCACTGCCCGATATCCAGCTGCGCAGGATGGAAGATATTATAATCCGCAATGGGGGTGATCCTGTTGTCGGCCTGCTTATACAAGGCCGGATCGAATACGTGCAGGTCATAGTGAAATACAACGCCCATCCCGGCCTCCTGCCAGGCCAGCTGGGCAGCATCGGGCAATGGCAAGGTTATTTGCCCGGCGGCGAATGGGCCATATAAGACCCCTGCTAAACCAATCCCAAAAAGCCTTCTCGATATCTTCATCATTTTTGAGCTCTTTCAAATAAATGCCGGCTGTCCGTCATGAACAGCCGGCACACCGGACGCTAATAGCCGTCGTTCTGTTTTAAATTTGGATTGCTTTGCAGCTCGGTCTGGGGTATGGGGTAAAGCACATGATAGGGCTGGGCAGCGGCGATGCCCCGTGCCTGCGCGGAAGAAATGAACTTACCCATGCGTATCAGGTCCTGCCTGCGCAGGCCTTCTCCATAGAACTCCCATTGCCTTTCCTGCAGGATCTCATCATTCAGGGCTTCAGTGGTGGAGTATTTGGCAGGATCAAGATCAGGCAGACCGGCCCGCCTGCGCACGCTGTCGATCAGATCGAAAGACGCTTGAGCAGGCCCATGCAGGTTGTTCAACGCTTCAGCCTTGCTGAGCAGGATATCTGCATAGCGAACCATGGGCACATAGTTACCCATGTCCACACCTAATGAGCTCGAGTCGGGAACGAATTTGAAGCTGGCAGACATATTCAGCGCCTTCCCCTGCGCATCGGTATTCAATCTTACGGTCTGCCCCGCAATATTCTTATAAATGGTGTCAATCATCTGAAGCCTTCTGTCGGCAGGATCGAATGAGTTGACTACAGGCGTCAAAATGTGAAATTTGGTGCCGAAGTTCACCCAGTTGGACAGAATAGGGTAATTCAGCGGAAAGGAATGGGCCATGACGATATTGCCATAACCGGCAGGACTGGTGACGCAGGGAAAATAGTACAGGTATTCATTGTTATGATTGTTCTGTACCGCAAACAGCCGGGTGATATCGGGGAACAAAGCGTAATTGTTGAGCGCTGTTATCTGGTCGGCGGCATCGGCGCATTTTTGCCATTGTTTGGTGTTCAGATAAAATTTGCACAACACCCCCAGCGCAGCCCCTTTGGAAGCGGTGCCATAAGCACGGGGCGTCACAGGCAGGTCAGCGGCAGCGGCGGTCAATTCACTGGCAATGAACTGTCTCATGGAATCATCGCCGGCGCGGAAAGGTTTCAGGTCGATGGTCTGCGCAGTGGTGATCAATGGCGTAGGTCCAAAGCTATAGTACAGCACCGCGTATGCCTGGGCCCTTATGAACCGGGCCTCGGCGCTGTATTGCGCCAATTTGACCGCGGACAGGGAGGTCACATTCTTTATATTATCGAGCAGCACATTGGCATCCCTTATCGCCGTGTACATGCGGGAATACTGGGCGGCGGTCACAGAGTTGGTGGCATCCCATTTGAACTGCATAAAAAGGACGGCGGAAGCATATAGGCCGCCATTGGCATCGTCCATCTCATCCGTCGGGAACTCATTCATCATATAAAAATAATCGCGCATGTCGTACTCGATCATCGTCTCCCTGGAATAGGCGCCGGTAAGGATCAGTTGAACCCCATTCTCGGTGGCGGTGAAAACGGAAGGGTCATACTGCGTATATATCTTCTCCTGCAGGAATTTCTTGCAGCCGCTGCCTGCAATGATGGTGATCAGGGCAACGGCCGTGCATATCGATCTGTTGATGTTCATTTCTTTTACGTTAAAGGTTCAAAAATTAAAATCCCACGGTTACCCCAAAACGGAAGGACCTGCTCAACGGGAAGCTGTTGTAGTTCGCTTTTTCCAGCGTTGCGCTATTTCCCACATAGGAGTCGTTGGCATCAGGGTCATAGCCCTTGAATTTGGTGAACGTGAGCAAATTGTCGCCGGCCAGGTAGACGGACAGGGTTTTCAAAGACTGTGCGTGCGGGAACGAGAACATATAGGATAGCGTAACGTTCTGCAGCCGGACATAAGATGCATTGACCACATCGAGGGAGTTGACGGATAGCGCACCCCCGTAATTGGCTGCATTGATCAATGAGGGGTATGCATTGGTGGGGTGCTGAGGGGTCCACCTGTTGAGCCAGACGCTTGCATACCTGTTCCTGTACGTGTTTATGGGGTAGATAGACTCCAGCGTGTTGACGTCCAAGGTGCTTATATCCTGGACCACATTGACGAGGGCGCTAAGATTGAACCCCTTATAGGAAAAGTTATTCGTAATGCCGATGGTATATTTAGGGAAAGGGCTGCCAAGCATCATCCTGTCGTCCGCATCGATCTTCCCATTGCCATTCCTGTCAAAGAATTTGAGGTCTCCGGGATGGGCGCTGGGCTGTGCCGAATGGGTGATATCATCTGCCTGCTGAAAAACGCCCAGCACTTTATATCCATATAGCGCCGCAATGGGATAGCCCACCTGAACAATGGTATAGCTGGCATTGAAGGTACCGATGGAACCGCCGACAATAGGCGTGGGCACAAAATCGGGCAGCTGGGTAACTTTATTGATAAGGACGGAAAAGGCGACCGTAGTCTTCCATTTAAGATCCCGGTTGCTCACGTTGACGGAGGTAAGCAGCACGTCAAAGCCCTTGTTGACGACACTTCCGAAATTCACGAGCTGGTTGGCAAACCCCGTCGTGGTGGGCAGCGGCTTGTTAAACAGCTGATCATAGGTCTTTTTATAAAAGTATTCCACAGAGCCGGAAAGCCGTTGATTGAAAAGTCCGAAGTCGACACCTATGTTCTTTTCCGAAGTGGTCTCCCATTTAAGATCCGGGTTGGGCACACGTGTAGGTTCGACGCCCGTGACCACCTGGGTGCCCATCACCGTGGACCCGCTGGAAGCAAAGGTGGTGATGGTCTGGTAGCTGGGTATCGCCTGGTTGCCGATGGTCCCGTAGGAAGCCCGCAGCTTGAGATCGCTCAGGGATCCTCCTTTTTTCATAAAGGGCTCGTTGATAATGCGCCAGCCGAGCGCAATGGAAGGGAAGACAGCGTATTTGTTCCTGTCTGAAAAGACAGAGGTCCCGTCGGCCCTCATAGATGCCGTCACGAGGTATTTATTGTTGTACCCATAATTCACCCGGCCCAGGAATGAATTCAGCCTGTTGTCGGATGCGGAGCTTGCTATGCCATAGGTAGACTGAAGACCGCTCTGGAGGAGATTGACGCCCAGGATATCGCTGGGAAATCCGGACCCGCTGGCACTGGCATAGCGCGAATAGGTGTCTTCAAAGGTAGTCCCTCCCAGTACCGTGAGATTGTGGACATTGTTAAAGACCTTGCTATAGGTCATGAAATACTCGGCTATCCAGTGATAGCCTTCGTTGGACGTTACACTGGCATTGCCTTTTGTGGAGCCTCCGTTGATGGTGAGCCGGCTGTTGTAGTAATCGGTACGGGAGAGATTGGCGTCATAGCCTGCCCGCAAGGTAGCGGTAAGGTTATTCGTTATGGAGTATTCAGCGCTCATAGTGCCATACGCCCTGTTGCCCGTGATAGTCGTATTTACACCGTACAGCAGCGACAAAGGATTATTCAGGGCGATGGAAGGATTGGTATAGTATTGACCTGTGGAGGAATCGATCTTAGGCAGTATGGAGGGATCGAACTCGATGGCGGAATTTATCGGTCCGGCGCTCTCGTTCGCCGCATTGCTGGTAAATATCTGGTGATTGACCGACTTTTGGATCTCCAGGTTGGTCGTTACTTTCAGCTTTTCCAGGGGATGGCATTCGAAATTGAACCGGACGCCATATTTTTTGAAGTTGGAAGTGAGCACGATGCCGTCCTGGTCGAAATAATTCAGTCCGAGGTAATAGTTCGATTTGTCGGACGAGCCGGCCATGGCAATGGAATGGTTCTGTAATGTTGCCTTTCGAAAGATCTGGTCCTGCCAATTGGTACCTGCACCTGCCGCGGCTACCTGATCAGGTGTGTAAGGCATGTTCAGGTTATTGCCCTTGGTAACGGTATCCACCATCTGCATGTATTGGGTAGCGTCCAGCACATCGAGTTTTTTAGCTGCGCTCTGAACGCCGATGTAACCATTGTAGCTGAGGGAGGGAATGCTTTTAGCTCCTTTTTTCGTGGTGATGAGCACCACGCCGTTGGCGGCCCTTGTACCATAGATGGCAGAGGCGGAAGCGTCCTTCAGGATTTCGATGGACTTGATGTCGTTGGGGTCGATGGCGCCGGGGTCGGCCCCGGGCAGGCCGTCTATTACGATGAGGGGGGAGTTGCCGCTATTGATGGAACCTGCTCCCCTTATCTTTATATTAAGCGCTCCGCCCGGTGCGGAAGAAGCCTGGCTGACCTGTACGCCTGCCGCGGCTCCGCTCAACAGCTGCAGCGCATTCGACCTGGCCGCCTTGTTGAAGGTTTCGGAAGTCACGGAAGATACAGAGCCTGTCATGTCGGACTTCTTTTGCGTGCCATACCCTACTACTATAAATTCGTTGGCGGTGGTAGCCTCTATTTCCATCTGAACCGTGATGTTTGCGCTATTGCCTATGGTAATGCTCTTCTTTCTATAGCCGACGATGGTGAATTCGACGATATCCCCCTTTTTAGCATCAATGACGAACTCGCCATTGCTGTTGGTGGCAGTTCCTTTCTGCGTGCCCCTGATGGTTACGGATACGCCCGCCAGGGGAGCGCCTTTCTCATCTTTTACAACGCCGGCGATAGCCCTGAACAAATCGGTCTCCGCTTCGTTACCCGCCTGTTTTGTAGCGTTCTTTTCTTTTATCACTACTGCCTTATCGGATATTTTGTACGTGAGAGGAAGGTCCCTGAAACATTTGTCGAGTGTTTCCTCCAGCGTGGCGCCTCTTACTTCAATATTCACATTTCCTACATTATCAAGTACTTTGTCCCTGTAGAAGAACTGGTATCCCGTTTGCTGGTTGATCTTTAGAAAAAGCATTTGAAGCGAGATCTGCTTCTCGGAAAGCGTTATTGTTTGCGAATAACCATTGGCGCTGACTTGCATACAGGCTACCATCAGAAAAAAAGCAATAAGTTTCATCATGCGCAATGTTTTGGCAATGCTTATCCTCCATGGCGGAAGAGAAGCAAAAGTCATTTTTTTCATAACTTCGCTGTGTTTGGGTTGATTGATGATTACTATCAGGTTTTTACTTGATCGACCCGGCACCGTTTCGGGGGAGTGTTACCAGCACTTCCCCGTTTTTTCCGGGCGATCAGCTCATTTATTGTACTATAAGTTTCTTATCCTGGTCCATCCTGAACGTCACGCCATTCTCCTCCATGATCTTCAATACCTCCGGTAGGCTGCTTTTCCTGCTTACTATACCTGAAAATGTTTCCTTTGTAGGCTCATGTTCATAGATCACTTCCACATCGTACCACCGGCTGATCTGACGCATGATGGTCTTGATGTCCTGCCGTTGGAAGACGAAATTTCCATTTTTCCAGGCTATTACCTCTTCCATGGCCACGTCGTTCTTTATCGATAAGGCCTCATCCATCCCCATCCCCGCTTGCTGTCCGGGTTTTAGCACATACCCCGCATTACCCCGTGATATTCTTACCGCACCCTGGAGCAAAGTCGTTCTTACCATTGCTTCGTCGCTGTAAGCATTTACATCGAAACTTGTTCCCAGCACCGTAATCTCCCATCCGCCGACTTCGGCTTTAAAAGGAGCTTTGGCATCCTGCGCCACTTCGAAATATGCCTCGCCGGTGATCTCCACCCTGCGTTCCCCGCCGGAAAAGGAGGCGGGGAAACGAATAGAAGAAGAGGCATTTAACCAGACCTTTGTTCCATCCGACAGCACCAGCTGGTATTGATTTCCCCTTGAAGTGCTGATAGTGTTGTACTGGGGCAAGGAAGTCTGTTCCTCTGCCTTATAGGTTATTTGCCCCTGCCGTTTGGATACCTGTGTCCTGCCCTGAAAAGCCAGCGTCCCATCGTCGGCAGTATCCAATAAAATGCTGGTGCCATCGGATAGCGTGAGTGTAGCATTGTCGTGGCGGATCTGCTGATCGGCCACCATGGACTTATTTTTCCGTAGAGATCCCGTACCGGCTGAATGACGCACATAAATGGTTTTGAAGAACACGACACTGCCTATTGCCAGGACGGATGCAGCTACAGCTAATTTTTTCCAGTTCCATCTCCCGGGCAGCACCAGCGGCGCTTCAACGAAGTCGTTTTCTTTCCGGATAGCCGTAAAAATTCGTTCGGCGCTGGCTTCGTCCAGGTTATATTCTACCCCTTCCGTCTCGATAAATGATTTCAGAAGCGCGTTCAATTCTTCGTGGAGCTCCTCCCGGGAAGTCAATTCAAGGAATTCGACGCGTTGTTCGTCCGTGATAGTGTCATGCACGTAGGCGTAAAACAGCTGGGACAGCCTTGATCTGCTATTACTCATTTAAGATTCGCATCCGAAGTTTTACATCCGGATACTTATACAGACCAATGGGAGGGAGAAAAAGGGGGAGAAGGATCTAAAAAAATTTTATTAAGACTTAAGAAACAGGGTTTTTATTATAATGGACAGGATAAAAGCTCCCGATCCATATTCATATC
>DASZVM010000655.1:0-3565 GCA_035547295.1 Puia sp.
TCCTGACAACATCGAAATACAAAAGCTTGTTGATACCGCATACATTCGTCCCCGTACCCTCCAACGCCTGCACCTGGTAGGTCAAACGGCCCGGGGCATACCAGTCATCATCATCCCAATTGACGATCACGCTCCCCCTGGCATACTCACAGGCAAGGTTGAGCTTCGCTCCCAGGGTTATCTTGCCCTGAAGTGCATAATAACGTATCGAAGGATCAGCCGGTACCAGGTCCGCAATATTATCCGTCCCGTCATCGATGATGATCAGTTCTTTATAAGGGTAATCCTGCCGCAGGAAATAGCGGATGGCATGCGGTACGAACGCCCTCCTGTTATAGGTAGGCATGATACAGCTTACTAAAATCTTATTCATGCTACGCATTTCCCCCCAGCAGCTTGATAAATTTCTCCGATTTCAGCAAGGTATTCACATCCTGCTGCTGCTTTTGCAGCGCCTCCACCTGCAGCTTCAGCGCATTGATCGTCTCATCCTTCTTGGCCGCATCCTGGCGGGCTGAATCCAACGCCATCTGAAGGCTGTTCAGCTGCGATACCGACACCGCACCACCCGCCGCATCCGTCCCCCCCGTCGTACCCGTCCCACCGGCTGCTCCCCCGGCCGCACCAGCAGTACCATCCTTCACCACGCTATAATACTTCACCGTCCCATTTTCCTCATACAACCGCACTTCCTGTCCAGCCTTGAGCGTCAAAGGCAAAGACGTAATGTTTTGCAGGGACGCCTTATTAAGCCCCGGCTGATACGGCACCACCTCCTTTACCGAAACATTCTTTGCCGCAAGATTGAGCCGTGCCGCATTGACATCCTGGTTGATCACATCATCGTTCTTTACCCCCGTCACCTGTAAAGGCTCGAGGTCCAGGTTCGGGATAGCGTTCTTAAAAATATCCACGATAAGCCCTAAAGATGTGCTGGCTTTACCCTTATACTCATTAAAGACACCTTTAAAATCGGATTTCTGAAAAAAGTCCACCCCCTTGAACACCTGTGCCGTCGTAAGTCTATCCTTCCCTTCCGGTCTCGTCCTTGTCGTCCTTATCCTGATCGTAACGCTTTCCTGGGTATTGGCATTCCATAACACAGAGCTTTCCGTACTATCCACCAGCTGCTCATTAAGAAAGACCTTAAAAAAAAGGTCGGGAGCCTGCTCATATTGCAGCTTTTTAAGGTCCAGGGTAATGCTAAAACGTCCGTTGTCATCCGTCGCAGCCTTGCCCAGTGCGGTCTGCGCCCGTTGCGTATTCGTATCCCAGGCTTCGACGGACAGCTTTGCGACACCTTCGTTGGTATCCCTGTCGATCACCTGCCCCGTGGCCGTATATATTCCGTTACTCATAAAAAATTTATTTGCTTAGTACAGTACAACAAAATTTCTCAAAAGAGGTCTTCAGCACCGGCAGTATGGGTACGGTAGACAACCAGTAGCCATAAGTACGGAAGGTCTTCACATATTTCCGTTTGCTGAAGTTGCATATCCGGTAAACTTTTCTGCCTTGTATCGTTACAGTACCCAGATAGACCTTATCCTTCTCGTTGCAATCAGGACAGTCGATGACAAATTTCCCGCAGAAAGCGTCCTTTAAATGTTGTATCAAATGGCCCATCAGATCCTTAAAGGCGGCAATCACGTCGTCATGATAGTCCGCGATGTCGTAGGGCGGCTCTTCCACATAGTTCGGAGATGGCTTGGCGAATGCATTTTTTACCTCTACGGCCGTCAGCGTATTGACAAAACTATTCAGCACATAGACCATATCGTTATTCGCCGTGGTCACCATGGCCATGGGATACAGCTGCACAGGTATCCTGAACTTACCATCTAATACATGGCTCTGCAGGTCCATCCGCATCACCTTATACTTGTCGGAATGGCTGATCAGCAGATAATCCTTGTCCGCTGCAAACAAGGCCGCCAGTCTATAGGTAACGCCCGCTTCCAGGGTCACAGGCGCAAACAGTTCCGCCCCGCTGGTTGCATCGAACATCCTGAGGTTACGTCCCGCAGCTCCCAGAGAAGTGACATACAGGACATTCTTATACACCAGTATATCGTCCTGGCTATTATTCCCGCCCGCCGGTACGTTGCTTGCCACTGCGCTCGTCCCCAGATCGATGGACATCACCTGCGTAAACTGGTCCGTTTCCGTTGCTATGGCCGCATTGCTGGCGACATACGCCCTCGTTTGCCCTGCCGGTATCACGATCAGCCCCGTACCGTTAAAAGCGCTGACCTGCGTCTCCGCAAAACCCGGCGTACCGATACCGGTGATCCTGTACAGCCCCTTGGTCTTGGAAATGCCATACAATCCGAATTTATCGCTATAGGCAAGACTTACATATTTAAAAGCGCATTTTACGGACGACCCGTTCACCCAGTCGTGCTTGCCGGTGGCCGTATCGATGGACACGACAGCGATCACCGAGTCCTTGTCATCCAATAACCCCGTTGCATAAAGCTCCTTCCCGCTGGTGGATACGGCGATATCCTGCAGCACGATATTGGTGCTGGCCGGGAAGATCAGCGTTTGAAGCAGCAGACGGGTGGTAAGATCGTACACATAGATCCTGTTACTCCTCCCACAGGTATAAGCAAAGTTCGCTGCCGGATTAAGCCGGAGCCTGTTAGGGAATTTAAAGACAGGCCCAAAGATGGTGTCCAGACCCGGGTCGATCTTATAGGTGGGAAATTGATGGTCCTTGTCAAACATTCCGCAGAAAGTTTCGCTTGCCAGCAGGTCCCTCAGCTCCTTGTACACACAATACAACAGCTGGTCCTCGTTTTGCTTCTCCTCAGGCTTCTGGTTACAAAGCTGGCTGCGTTCCTTCTTGCCCGAAAGGAATACAAAAGGACCGCTGGCCATATTTATCAGCCCCCAGATCAGGTTGAGCAATGCCGTAATACGCTGCTGCCCGATGGGCACGGGTGGCGTATCGTTTTGCGGGAAGGTCAGCTGCTTTTTTACCCAGTCGAAGAGGGGCTTGATATCATCATTAAAAAAATCCTGCAACAGCGACCCCTCCAGCACCTCCTCCCAAAAAGTTTTTTTGACATACTGCTCCAGGGTCACCGGCGGCTTGTTCTTCCCATTATAGGCAATGCTCAGGTTCACTTCCCCATTGCCCGAATCATCCAGCAGCCCTGCTGCCGCGGCCTCCGCCACCACATTATATTGATAGCCGGTCTTCTCGTTCACCCGGATGATATTCCCTTCGCAATCCAGGGCATAGCCGTTCCCGATCAGGACATATTCACGGGTAGGGCCGCAGGTGACCTTCATTCCGCAAACCACCCCGTACCCATGCAGATGTTTGTTATGGTCCCGCAGATCACTCGCAGCGCACAACAGGTCCAGCGCCTCCTGCACATTGTCCGCCTCTCCCAGGTCACAGGTATTGCTCTTAAAACAAATATCCTCCGCACAGATATCCGTCAGGGAAGGAAACAGCTCGCGGCAATCTTCCCAGGTCACAAGCCCCCCCGAAGCTTTCAAAAAAGCCAGCTTGCCGTAATGATGACGGATGCCCACCGGCGGCCGGTCCGGC
>DASZVM010000656.1:0-6298 GCA_035547295.1 Puia sp.
AATATGAAGTGAATTTTCCCGTATGGTCCAGACAGGTAAGACCGGCGCCTGTACCGATCCAGATATTACCCTGGACATCTTCCAGGAGGCTGTAGATGCTGTTGCTGGAAAGGCCGTTGCGGGAATCGTTGTGGTCAAAATGTCTGAAAGTACCGGTTTTCTTATCCAGCATATCCAGCCCCTTGTCGTACGTACCGATCCATAACCTGTTCCTGGAATCCGCCAGCATACACCTGATACGATCGCTGCTGAGACCACTGTTGGCCTGGGTGAAATGACTGAAGTTATGCTTTCCCACGTGGTAGAGATCGAGCCCTGCGCCATTGACGGCGATCCATATATCTCCATCGGGGTCAAGCGTAATATTGTCGATATTATCGCTCCCGATGCTGGTAGGATCGTTGGGATCATTTTTAAATACCCGGACCACTTTTCCTTTCGGATCCATGATATTGACGCCCGCTCCTACCGTGCCGACCCAGAGATTGCCCTCCCTGTCAGTCCGGAGACTTTGTATGTAATCATTGCTGATGGTGGCGGTATTCCCCCGCTGGTGACGGAAAGTGGTAAATTTGCCGGTCAGGGGATCCAACAGATCGAGACCTCCTCCATCCGTGCCTACCCATATCTGTCCCCTGTTGTTCTCGCTAAAGGCCAGCACACCGTTATTGCTTAGTGAGTTCGGAGAGGTATTGCGCCGGTAATGAGCGATCACCAGTGCATCTCTGTTGCTGAGGTTGACCCCTCCGCTGTAAGTTCCGACCCACATATTGTGGTGCCTGTCCATAAAGAGCGAATAGACGGAATTATTGCTGATCGAGGCATTGTCGATGTCGTCGTTGACAAAGGTGTGGAAGACTTTTGTACGGCGATTCAGGATGCACAGCCCCCCATTTTCCGTACCGACCCAAAGGTTGCCTCCCGCATCCTCTGCCAGGCAGAGGACGTTGTCCAGCGCCAGACTGCCCGGATCCAGAGGGTCGTTCCTATAGTGACGGAAGCTCCCGGAGGAAGGTTCGAAACGATCGAGCCCGCCGCCCCTCATGCCAATCCATATCTGCCCCCGCCTGTCCTGGATCATACAGGTAACATTGTTGGCGGCGAGAGACCCAGGCTGCCTGCGATCATGCATAAGGCGGGTAAAGGTTTTCCCGGAGGAGTCGAACCGGCAGATCCCCCCATGGGCAGTGGCTACCCATAGACGATGTTCATTGTCTTCCAGGATATCCGTGACGTTGTTGTCGCTCAGCGCGCCAGACTGTGCCGGAGCCTGCTTGTAGGAAATACAGTTGCCGGTGGCCGGGTCCATCCTGTCCAGGCCGCCTGTCTCCGTACCGACCCATAGGTTGCCGTCATGGTCTCTCCTTAGGCAATTGATAAAATTATCGGAAAGCCCTCCGGGTCTGGAGGGATATCGGACAAAGGTCGCTTTTTCCTGGTCGAAACGGCAGATGCCGCCTCCCCAGGTGCCGATCCAGAGGTTGCCGGTAGCATCCTCGACGATGGATTTGATATAATTGTTGGAAAGGCTGGAAGGATCGCGGGGATCATTGCGGTATACGGTAAACTGATAGCCGTCATAGCGGTTAAGTCCGTTCTGTGTGCCGAACCAAAGGAATCCCAATCTGTCCTGCAGGATACAGGTGACATTGCTTTGGGACAGACCGTTGTTGGTGCTGAGATGACTGAATTTCAGGTTGACAGGTTGGGAGAATGAGCAGAAAGGCATGCAATACAGCAGCAAGATCAGGCACCGTCGAGCTATCGGAATCATACACATTGGATTTAAATCTACAGCTTACAACGGATAACGTATAGGTTACTAATATATTATATGTAAAACTACCTTCTTGTAAAACCCTTAGTTTTGTAGCCAAGAATTTTCACTATGAAGAATCTCTTAATATTGTGCCTTCTCACCATGGTGATCGGCCGGTTATCCGCCCAGGACACGCTGAAACAAGGCAATCCTCGTCTGCTGGCCCCTGCCGACACGTCGACGCCGGAAAAAAAGACGGTGCAGACAAAGGAGCCGAGACGTAAGAAAGGCACCTTCGAAAGGGAAAAAGTCGAGCGGCGCAAATTCGATTCTTCGCTTTTTACCAGCAGCAATATCCCTTCCCGCAGCGATTACCTGGCAAGCCTGGAAAAGATCTTCACGATACTAAGCCAGGTGCCGGCGGTAACCACTACCTTCATCCAATTGGACGACATCGATGACAGGCTGGATGATGAAGACTCCGCCCTGCAGATCCTGAAAGAAAGGATCATGACGGATGACCGGACCCTGAATATCCGCAACCTGCAAATGTTCAATACCCTGCTGGACGAGCTGGATAAAAGCACCAATGGTTATAACAAGGTCCTGGACCAGTACGACAAAAAGCTGGATGAGGTAAAGAAGAACATTGCCACCATGCGAAAGGACACGCTCATGCTGCACATCTTCAGGGACTCTGCATTGAAAGCTTCCTTTACACCCCAGTTGCTGCAATTACGGACCAAATGGCGGCAGGCCGACAGTCTGGTGAGACTCAACGGGGATGAGATCAATGACCTGCAAGCCCGCACCACAGCCAATGCCATTACTATCGAGGACCTGACCTACCGCGTAGATCAGGCCCTGTCAACAGTGGGAACCAAGGCTTTTGGGAAAGAGCGCCGCTATCTCTGGGAGCCCCGTTCGCCGGGAGCGCACAGCGGTTTTTCCCGCGAAAATCTCAAGAAATCGGTGACAGACGAGCAGCAGCTGGCCAGGTACTATTTTGCCAACACCCGTAGTAAACGTCAGTGGCTGCTATTTACGGGCCTGCTGTTCTTCTTCTGGATCGCGTTCAACTTCCGGCGACTGCGCCGGATGAATGCCATGAAGACCATCGAAGACTTCAAATTCCGTTATATCAAACCATGGCCGGTGATATCCGGCCTGGTATTCATGCTTAGCCTTGCGCCCCTGTTCGACGCGCATGCGCCTGCCATCTATATCGAGTCGACACAGTTCCTGCTGATGCTGCTGCTGACCATCATTTTTTATAAACAGCAATCCCGCATGCTGTTCTTTGGATGGTGCGTCTTTATGCTGTTGTTCCTGCTGGTGCCCATCACCCGGATACTGGGGCTGCCTTTCTCCTGGCAACGCTGGATCTATCTTATACAGAATGGTGTGTCCGTCGCCCTGGGTCTCTTTTATCTTTTTGACCGGAGGATGATCGCAAGCAACCGTCCACGGCTGGCAAAAGCGGCAGCCTGGCTGTATGTAACATTCAATCTGCTGGCCGTCATTTGTAACCTGTGGGGCAGGGTCACCCTGTCACAGATCTTTAGCGCCACGGCAGTCTATACGTTTGCGCAAACGGTAAGCCTGGCAGTCTTTGTCCGCAGCGTGGTAGAGGCTTTTCTCCTTCAGATACAGACCAGCCGTATCCGGAAAAAATATCCCGAGCATTTCGATCATGATAAGATCACCCGGTCCATCGGCCGGTTTTTCGGTGGCATCGCCATTGTGCTGTGGCTGATAGTCTTTTTCTCCAACCTGAACTTATTCGACGCCATCAATGACTTCCTGACGGATGTCTTCAATACTCCCCGCCAGGTGGGAAGCCTGCCTTTTACATTGGGCGGTATCCTACTGTTCGCAGGTATCATCTGGGTGGCGAATTTCCTCCAGAAATACATTGCCTACTTCTTTGGCGATATAGGGGACGATGCTTCCCTGGATGACAGCGGGCAGCGGTCCAGGCTGCTGGTGACCCGGCTGATCCTGCTGACAGTAGGCTTTCTGCTGGCAGTGGGAGCCTCGGGTCTGTCTATCGACAGGATCACGGTGATCATCGGCGCCCTGGGCGTCGGCATCGGCCTGGGTCTGCAAAGCATCGTCAACAATTTTGTATCGGGCATCATCCTCATCTTCGACAGACCCCTGCGGCTGGGCGATACGGTGGAAATTGGCGACAAAAAAGGCCGGGTGAAAGAGATCGGCATCCGGAGCAGCACGCTGCTGACGGAAGAAGGGGCCGAAGTGATCATCCCCAACGGGGACGTGCTGGCCCATAACATCGTCAACTGGACCCTCAGCAATAATCATGTGCGCATGAGCCTCAGCTTTACCGTCGACAGACAGCATGCGGATGCCATACAGCCGGATGCCATCAAGGAGATCGTACGGGGAAGCTCCCACGTATTCACGGGTCGTCAGCCGGACGTGCTCATCAATATCCTCAACTCGAAGTCCATCGAGATAAAGGTCCTCTTCTGGGGGAATGACATCACCAAGACGACGCTGACATCCGCCGAAGTACGGGCCGCCATCTATCGCTATCTGGATAAGCAGGGGATCAACGTCGAGTGATGCCATCTTCCGGCACCCACACCAATGCGCACCTGCCCCTCCCATGGATACCGGGTTTCCTGGTTGACCCTGATCTTCTGATCCCCATACTTCAGCAGGAACATCCTGTAATTCCAGTATACATTGGCGATGGTTGCGCATGTCTCGTTATAAGCGGTGAGGTTGGGCAGCTCATAGTCCCTGCCAAAAGCTTCGCCGTCCGGCCTGGCCCTAACCCGCCTGTAATATAAAATTTCTTGGAGACCATGTTGTCCCAGATCCTGTCGATGGCATCGAGATAGTCCTTGCTGCCCGTAAGGGATGCCGCATCCTGCCAGTAAGCCCGGGCAGGGTCGTCTTTTTTTCCACGGCAGTCGATGAAAAAGTGTGCCAGGTCAAGATATTTCTTGTCTCGATTCCCTGACCCATCGCTCGGACCCCGACCATTCATGCGGATGCGCCGGGTCGATGGTACGGGCAGTGTAAAGATAACCGTCCTGCTCCTGGGCCGCGGCCACAAGGGCGATAAGACTATCCACATAGCGGTCCAATGCGGCATCCGGATGTACGCTCATGGAAAAGAGGCGCCTGACGCCTTCAGATAAGAGGGGCTGAACAGCCAGGCTTTCGCTTTACATTGGGCATCATTGCCATAGCCGCCGGCCAGGAGTATATCGCCGTTCGGCAGCAAGGTGGCGGTGGAGAAATAATAGGATTGATCCATGGTAACCACCGGCGTAAAAACAGTATCGCCCGGGCGGAGCATTTCGATGTGGTCATTGCCACCGGCTACTACGATCGTGCCGTTACGGAGGGTGACGACCGCGTCTTTTAGCTTAAAGCGTTGAAAACGCAGGCTGGGCCCCTTGGCAAAGGTATTCTTCGCCGGGTCATAGATCTCCGTGCTGCTGTATTGGCCATTCCAGTCCCGGTTGTCGGAGCCGCCGATGATGATTACCCTTCCGTCAGGCAGCAGCGCCGCAGCGGCCTTGTGTTTGACGATACCCAGGTCCGCGCTCCGGGTGAATTTGTTGGTAGCAGGGTCATAGATCATGCTGTATTGCACGGCCTCTTTGCCTTGTATCCCTCCTGATATGAACACCCTGCCGTCACGCAGCTGTATGACAGCGGAACCGCTGAGACGCAAGGGAGAAGCCCCTGTCCTTTCGAATGTCCTTGTGGCAGGATCGTACAACTCTGCATAGCGATTGGGGTCGTTGGAGCCGCCGACGATAAGCACCTTTCCATTGATGAGGAGGACGGCGCGGTGACCTTCCCTGCCGGCAAGCATGTCGGGTAGACGGGTCCAGGTGCCTGTGCCCCCGTTATACAGTTCGGCGCTGGCAAGCCGGGGAGTATCGTTGTTGCCTCCTGTAATGAGCACGTCTCCACCTGGCAGCAAGGTTGCAGTCTGGCCGCAGCGGGCGATATGCAGGCTGCCGGTATAGGTAAATCTTCCCGTGGAGGGTTCGTATAGTTCCGCGGTATTGCTGTAAAGCTGACTGTATCCGTTGGGGCCTTTTCTGAATCCGGCTGCGATGAGCACTTTACCACCCGGCAATAAGGTGGCGCTGTGGGCAGCCCTTAATTCATGCAGGTCCGGCAGACGCGTGAGCGGTCCCTTAAAAAGAGGCGCGCTCAACAGCAACATAAAAAGGATGATGATACGCATGGCTGTAAATTTTATTTACTGCAAGCTACAGCCACCCTCCCCCGGGTAAAAATATAGTATACCAACTGCCCCAAAAATAGAGGACCGACCCTAAAGGGTCGGCCCACCTAGAAAAATGATCTATCTATATGATCAGTGATCCTTATCTACGTTGTTGAACTTGGTAGTATATACATCCACCATATCCTTCAGGTTCTTCTGCTCGTAAATGGTGATCAGCAGATCGTATGCGTCCTTAAGGCTTGTCTTCTCATCCATTTTCAGCTTGCCTTTGGAGCCCAGGTCCTTCTCCACCATTT
>DASZVM010000657.1:0-4174 GCA_035547295.1 Puia sp.
GCTGCCCTGCTGATATCCAAATTCCAGTACCCCGACCTGGTGACCACCCCCGTGCTGCAGGAGGTTGAAAAGCTGCGCCGCAATATATGGCTGGAGCTCAACAGTTACCTGACCCCGCTGGAGCAGGTGAACGTCCTTACCAGCATCCTGTATAATTATTATGGTCTGAAAGGCACTGAAGTGGCCTATCAGCAGCCGGAAGAATTTCTCATCAATAAGCTCATCGAGACAAAAAGAGGCAATTCCATTACCAATGGCATCCTTTATCTGCTGCTGAGCGAACTGCTCGATATCTCCGTAAAGGCGATCAATATCCCCCGTCAGTTCGTGCTGGCCTATATCAAGCCTACCTACGACGAGAACCCTGAACGGTTAAGCCCCCAGCAGCGTATCGAGTTCTTTATCGACCCGATGAGCGGGCAGGTCTTTTCCCATAAGGACGTGGACAGCTATTTCAAAAGAGTGTCTGTCCCGCCGGTGGCCTCTTATTTCAAGCCGCTTTCGCACAACCGTATCATACAGTCCGCGCTGGAGGAGTTCAGCAAATGTTTCGACGATGAACGGAATGCGTATAAGAAGAATGAGCTGTTGGATCTGGCGAAGCTCCTCAACGAATAAAAAAAGCCGCCTGCTGGTGCAGGCGGCCGAAGTATTAGGAAGGTAGTTTCCAGCCTTCTCTGTATTCCCGCTTTACAAACTGGTTCGCAGGCTCGAAATTCGTGATCTTCATGTTCTGTGCATCCCACAGCAGCTTCTTTCTGCCGGTGAACTCCTTCCCTTCTTTTACGTTCCAGCTCCGCAGCGCCAGGTTGCCCATCAGGATCGTCTCCGTCAGGGGACCTGCATATTCAAAAGGCGAGCTGAGGGTATTCTTTCCATAACCGGCGATACAGGCGTTCACCCACTGTACATAGTGCCCTTCCGGTACCCTTGCCAGCGTCTTCGGTACATTTACCTCCTTCGTCCTGGATGTGGGGAGCAATGTAGCCCTGCTGCCATATGTGCCGCACATGATCTTGCCTTTTGTACCTGTGATGATGGCGCCGCCGCCGTCGTCTCCACCCATCATTTCATCCGGGCCCAGCTCGGCAGGCCGCTCAGGACGCAGATTGCCATCCATCCAATACAGATCGACATCCGGCTTGCCATTCTTTCCGGGGAACTTCATCTTGATGGAACTGGCGGGAGGACAGCTTTCAGGATAATAAGCAGGCGTCCACATCTTCTCATAGATATCCGCCACGCTGCATTCCACCTCGGAAGGATACCCCAGGCCGATGGTCTTGAAAGGAGGATCTATCAGGTGACATCCCATATCTCCCAACGCACCTGTGCCAAATGCCCAGAACCCTCTCCAGTTGAACGGAACATATTCCTTGTGATATTCTTCAAACTGCGCAGGGCCCAGCCAGAGGTCCCAGTTCAGCTCGGCAGGGGGAGCGTCGGTGCTCTTTGGTCTTCCAAAACCCTGGGGCCATACGGGGCGGTTGGTCCAGACATGGACGGCTACGGCATCCCCGATGATACCCGCATTGTACCACTCCTGCATCTGCCGTACGTCATCGCTGGAAGAACCCTGGTTACCCATCTGCGTTACTACCTTGTAGCGCTTTGCCGCCTCGGTCAGCGTACGGGCCTCAAAGATATCATGCGTCATAGGTTTTTGCACATAGACGTGCTTCCCCAACGACATGGCCGTCAGCGCCGCAATAGCGTGTACGTTGTCCGGCGTGGACACGGATACGGCATCGATGCTCTTGTGCATCTTCGACAGCATCTCACGGAAGTCCTTAAAATATTTTGCCTTATCGTATTTCTTGATGGAATTGGCAGCCTGTCTGTCGTCCACGTCGCAAAGCGCCACGACGTCTACCTTGCCGCTGCCGAAAAAATGTTTCAGATCATCTCCGCCTTTCCCGCCGGCGCCGATGGCGGCAATGGCAAGCCTGTCGCTGGGTGCGATAAACCCTCTTCCCAGTACATGACGGGGAACAATAAAGAATCCGGTGGCTGCCATAGAGGCATCCCGCAGGAACTCCCTCCGGGAGCGCGAGCTGTTAAGTTTGTCCTTCATAAAATAGTTGCTAAGCTAATCGGTTTAAAAATTATCCGGTAATTTACGTTAAAGACATTTGACAAAAGATAAAAAACAATTAAAAAACGCTGAGGAACGCTGCTAAAAATTGCAAAACATGGAAACCATTCAATGGAGCGATTTTGAAAAGGTCGATATACGGGTAGGTACCATCATAGACGTCCGGGAATTCCCCAAGGCCCGGAGGCCTGCGTACCAACTGACCATCGACTTCGGGGCACTGGGTATAAAGAGGTCTTCGGCGCAAGTTACTGATCTCTATGATCCGCGGCAATTGACGGGCAGACAGGTGGTGGCTGTGGTCAATTTCCCTCCCAAACAGATAGCAAATTTTTTTAGCGAATGTCTGGTATTGGGTGTGTATACTGACAAAAAAGAAGTAGTTTTATTAGGGCCTGAAAGGAAAGTCGAAAATGGCTGGAAAATAGGCTGACAAAACCCCTTATGATGGCAACTACGCTGGAGATCACATCCACCTATTATAAGTCCCCGTTGGGCCTTCTCCGGATAGGCGGAACCGACTCCTACATCAGCGAGATCAGCTTTGTGGACAACCTGGACCGGGCCATCGACGGCCCCGGTGAGCTGCAAGGCCCTGTCCCTCCCATGATCATACAATGCATCGAAGAGCTGATACAATACTTCCAGGGACAAAGAAGGGTCTTTGACTTTCCCGTTTACCAAGAAGGTACGGTCTTTCAGCAAAAGGTCTGGAATGAGCTCACCTCCATCCCCTTTGGCAAGACCATCAGCTACCTGGACATGGCCCGCAGGCTGGGCGATCCAAAAAGCATCCGGGCGGCCGCATCTGCCAATGGCAGGAATAATATTGCCATCGTCATCCCCTGTCACCGCGTCATTGGTTCAAAAAGGGACCTGGTAGGCTATGCCGGTGGGCTCTGGCGTAAGAAATGGCTGCTGGATCACGAGACAAAGATCCTCTATGGCGTGCAGACGCTGTTCTAGCCAGAGCGCGATGGACCGATGATAAGGGGGTTATTGGGTCAGCTGGTTCGCGTACCGCCGCAGCTGCACCTCGGCCGACTTGGCGGCAAAGCTCACATTGATCAGTATATACCCGGCATTTTCATAGCTCTGCTGCGCATTCTTTACATCCACGATGGTGGCCTGCCGCAGCTGAAAACGTTGCAGCACCAGGTTCAGCAGCTTCTGGGAAAGCTCGTAATTTGCCCTGGCTGTCTGTAATTGTTTGAGGTTGTTATTGTATGCCTGCCAGCTCTTGACGGCATTGGAAGTATAGTTCATCACCAGGGTATCCTTTGTCAATCGGGCATTCTTTACGTTGACGTCTGCTATCTCCTGCTGCCGCCGGTAAATACCTCCGTTAAAAATGGGGATGTTCAGAGAGACGCTGCCGTAAGGCCCGTAGTTCAGGTTCAGCAAAGAGAAACCCTGGGAATTCTTTGTCCTGTTGTAATTATACCCTGCATTCACATACAGCGAAGGGTAACGCAGCGCCCCTGTCTCTTTCGCGATATACTGGTTGATAGTGATCTGCTGGTCGGCCGCCAGCACGTCGGGATTGGCCGACTGTACAGCATCGAGAATGGCGGCTAATTGCATGGTGCTGTCCACCACGATGGTGTCTTCCACGGTAATGACCGAATCCGGGTTCAGGGTCATCAGCGTGAGAAGGTCGGTCTTACCCTGATCCACTATCAGTTGCTGCGCCTGCAGATTCTGTATGGCTGTATTGAGGTCTACCTGCGATTGAAAAAGATCGGCGTTATTGGCCACACCCACGTTCTGCTGCGCTTTCACAATGTCCAGCCGCTGCCAGGTGGCGTCGATAGAGCGCTGCAGGGTCCTGGCATAACTTTGCTGCCGCACGATGTCATAGTATTTCAGCATGACATTGTTGACAAGCACGAGGGCCCGGGAGCTCAGTTGCTGCCGTGTCTGGGTCTCGATCACTCCCAGCCTCTTCTTTACCGTGGCGATCCGCCCTCCATTGTACAACAGCATGCTGGCATTGAGCGAAGCCTGCAGGTTGTTGGAGAAAGCCCCGTTACTGGACTTGTTATTGGCGGGGTTGGCATACTCCTGTTTGAGACTGGT
>DASZVM010000658.1:0-2962 GCA_035547295.1 Puia sp.
CTGTGATGACCAGGTCCAGACCTTTTTCCGCGCAATGATCCGCCAGGAGCGCAAAATACTGAGGCGGCCACTGACGCCAGGAACCACGGGAGCCGGGGTGGACGCAGACATATCTTCCCGGTCGCAAAGGCAAAGCCATCCGGGCTAGTTCATGATAGTCCTGTGACAAAAGCGGGAATTCAAGTTCCTTGTCCGCCGCCGGTATACCCAGGTGACGCATCAGCGCGCAGTGCTTTTCTATCTCGTGCGTGTATTCCGGATATTCCAGGAAAAGGGGTGAGTCCATACGGCTGTCTTTGTTATGGAACCCGGCCAGTGCAGCGGCATTGAATGTCGACAGCAGCTGATTGACGATGGTGCCGTTGCCTTGCATCTGCAGGAGCAGATCGAAAGATTCCGCCTGCATTTCTTCCATGAAATGACGGAAAGCGGATTCGTCATATTCCTGTTCCGGCAGACCCGGGTAGCCCGGGAAATGGATAAAGCGGTCAAAGTAAGGATAGAACCGCTGAACAAAGGCGCCCGCCCAGGGCAGACCAAGAAGGGTGATCTCGGCATCGGGATAGACCTTACGCAGCGCCCGGATGGCCGGAATGACACAAAGCATATCGCCCAATTGCAGGGCCCGGAAGACGGCTATTTTTTGTGGCGGCTGTTCCATCATAAGAAAAAAGTTTTAAAGCGAAAGGACCCATACCAGGTCCAGTATACAGATAGAAAAGGGATGAGCAGGGAGGTAAAGATCATTTCACTCACATGGGAGAAGGATGGGGAGGTGCCTTTTAGCCTTTTGGCGATGAAAGCGCCGGTAAGCAGCAGCCAGCCGGTACCCGCGATGATCACCAGGGGCCAGTACCGGAACAAGGCAGCTACGATGGTTGTCAGCAAACAATAAATGATGGCATAATAGCTCCAATAGGGCTGGCTGTATATCTTTTTCCGGAAGAGCTGAGGGTCTTTTTTATAAAGCAGCGCGTTGTACATGCTTTTTTTCTGTTCTTTCAGGCTGACGCCCCATCCGGCTTTCCGGACAGGGTGGATCACGTGCGCGGTGGATACATGCAGGATGGGTACGGCGCTGCGGATCAGTCTGAACTCCAGGTCACTGTCCTCCCGCCAGGCCATGGCAAAGGTCTCATCGAAGCCGCCTACTATTTCCAATGCAATCCTTGAGCAGGCGCAGTTGGCCGTAACGAAATCCGCTGTTGCCAGTCCCGCTGTATTTTTTTCATGGTCGGTGGGTCTTTTGGAACAGGGGACAGTGATAGGGCCTCTGAAGGCCAGCGGCTTGTTCACGGGCGGACAGTCGCCGCCCTGCCGTATGCAGATATTATACGCCAGCCAGTATGACCTTACCCAATAGGGACTGGGAACACAGTCATCGTCGGTAAAAAGTACCAGGTTGCCGGAAGCCATTTGCCAGCCGAAGTTGCGGGCGGCGGCAGGGCCTTTTTTCTCACTGGTGCCGTATACTCTGTACATAAACCAGTCTTCGCGGCTATTGATGGAGTGTACCGTGTCAAAATCGGGGCCGTCCGTAACGACGATGATCTCGAAGACCCCTTCGTGAAATACCTGCTGCTGCAAAGCGTCCAGGCATCTGCCCAGGAGCTGGGGGCGTCTGTAAGTCGGGATCACTATGGATATATCCATGTCCATTTGTCTATCATTATTTTTCCAATAGAAAAGAATTGATCACCAGCGCATCGAAAGGGGAAGTCCAGAAGCATTCGATGGCATCCCGGGGGGTACACACGATAGGCTCTCCCCGGGTGTTGAAAGAAGTGTTTACCAGAACGGGTACCCCTGTACGTTTTTTAAATTCCCGCAGCAGGTGGTAATACACGGGGTGCTGGCTGGAATTGACCGTCTGGATGCGGGCTGTACCGTCCACATGCCGGACGGCGGGGATCTGTCCGGCTTTATCGGTCTTTACCTTATGGACAAAGAGCATAAAAGGAGAATAGCCGGCATCCTCAAACCAGTCATCGGCCTCTTCTTCCAGGACAACAGGCGCTACCGGCCGGAAATCCTCCCTGTCCTTTATTTCATTCAGCCTGGCCTGCATGGCAGGATTGATAGGGGAGGCGAGGATGCTGCGGCTGCCCAGGGCGCGTGGCCCGAACTCCATTCTTCCCTGGTACCAGCCGATGACCTTGTCTTCAGCGAGGATCCCGGCCGTCTCTGCGGCTACATCCTGCATTTTTCTATAAGGGACCTTTGTCCACTGGAGGAACTTTTCGATTTCTTCGTCTTTATAACAAGGCCCCCAATAGGCATGGTCCATGGAAAAAGGCCGGTCATTGCGTTTAGTGGTTTGCACATCGGCCCATAGGGCGGCGCCCAGCGCAGTGCCGGCGTCCCCTGCCGCCGGCTGTACCCAGATATGCTTAAAAGGACCTTTATCCCTCAGAACGGCGTTCAGCACACAGTTGAGCGCAACACCGCCGGCCATGCAGAGATTTTCCTCGCCTGTGGCTGTATGCAGCCAGCAGGCCAGCTCCAGCACTGTCTCTTCCAGCACTTTTTGAAGGGAATGGGCGATGTCGAAATGCCGTTGGGCGATGGGTTCGTGTTTTTGCCTGGCAGGTCCGAACATGCTTTCAAGATGGTGCGGGTCGATGGTATAGCTGCCGTTGTCCCCGATGTGGATGATACGGCGGAAGTCGTCGAGGTAGAGGGGCTGACCGTAGGAAGCCAGGGCCATGACCTTGTATTCGTCGGAGCTGCGAAGGAAACCCAGGTAGTCCGTGACCTCTTCGTATAGGAGACCCAGGGAGTGGGGCATGCAAACCTCCGAAAGCAACGTCAGCTGGTTGCCCTTACCCTGGTAGTAGCTGGTAGTCGCCCGCTCACCCCGTCCGTCGATGGTCATGACGGCTGCCTGTTCAAAGGGAGAGGGGAGGAAAGCGCTGGCCGCATGTGCGATATGATGGTCTACGAAATGCCATTTTTCCGGATG
>DASZVM010000659.1:0-4054 GCA_035547295.1 Puia sp.
CCACCGGCACCTATTATAAGGTCAATTATGCACCGGGGACGGATATCAGCCGCTATGCCAATATCCCTGTGCCGACTTCCTATATGGCTATCCGCAGCAAGTATGATTTTATGGGTTGTTATGAGAATGACACACAGGCCGGCATGTTGCATGTGGCCAATCATCATTTTTCTCCCGGGAAGAAGCAATGGACCTGGGGGAACGGGGATTTCGGACAGGCGTGGGATCGCAACCTGACGGATGAGGACGGCCCTTATATCGAGCTGATGACGGGTGTATTCACCGATAACCAACCTGATTTCTCCTGGCTCCAGCCAAATGAAGAGAAGACCTTTGAGCAATATTTTATGCCTTACAGCCAGGCAGGTGTGGTAAAGAATGCCACGAAGGAGGCCATGCTCAATATGGAATGGGAGGGACCGCAGTTGCGTATCAGGGTCTATGCGACGGCCAGGTACGGGCATGTAAAGATAAAAGTATTTAAGTCGGGAGCGCTGGTAAAGGAGTATGGTACGGCGTTGTCTCCCTATGAAGTATTCGATGAGAAGCTCAGGACGGAGGAACCGGGCGATCCCCAGTTGTGGGAGGTTGTGGTAGAGGATGAAAAAGCCGGTGTGCTTGTTTCCTGGCGGCCGGAAGCGTTTGAAGAAAAGGAAATACCGCCCGCGGCTACTGCGGCCAAGGCGCCTGCCGGGATACAGCAGGTGGAGGATCTCTATCTCAATGGCCTGCATCTCGAACAATACCGGCACGCCACATTTAATCCCCTGGATTATTATGAAGAAGGGCTGAGACGAAGTCCCGGGGACATCCGTTGCAACAATGCCGTGGGGCTTTTGTTGCTGCGCCGGGGGCAATTTGAAAAAGCAGAGCCTTATTTCAGAAGGGCGATCGCCACATCGATCAGCCGCAACCCCAACCCGTACGATGGAGAGCCTTACTATAACCTTGGATGGTCCCTGAAACTACGAGGGCGGCTGGACGAAGCTTTTGAAGCTTTTTATAAGGCCACGTGGAATGATGCATGGCAGCACAGCGCTTTTCTGAACCTGGCCAGGATCGCCACGGAACAAAAGAAATATGGCGAGGCGCTGGCGCTGGTGGAAAAGTCACTTGTCCGGAACTATCACAGCCATACTGCCCGGCATTTGAAAGCGGCGCTGTTGCGTAAGACGGGTAAGGAGAATGCTCAATTTATCAGTGAGTCGTTGTCCATCGATCCATTTAATTTTGGATGTCTCTTCGAGGCGTACCTGTCGGATAAAGACCCAGTCCCTTTGAAAAAACTCATGCGGGATTCTGTGCAGAACTACCTGGAGATATCCCTGGATTATGCGCAGGCAGGGTTGTACGTGGAAGCCGGTGAGTTACTGGATCTTTTCGAAGGACAACATACACTGGCTGCTTATTATAAGGCGTGGTTTGCGCTGCGGGCGGGCAAGCAGGAAGAAGCGAGGCTGATGTACCTGCAGGCAGCAAAAGGAGATCCCAATGGATGCATGCCCAATAAGATCGAGGAGGTATTGATATTGAAGAATGCTATCGAACTTAATCCATTGGATGGGAGAGCACGTTATTACCTGGGTAATTTCTGGTATGACAAGCGGCAGTATGCCGAAGCCATCGCCTGCTGGGAAGAAGCCATCCATGTGGATCCGGGTTTCCCAACCACCTTCCGCAACCTGGCGCTGGCGGCGTATAATAAGTCAGGGAAGAAAGAGCTGGCATTGCAATACCTGGAAAAGGCCTTTGCGCTGGATACTTCCGACGCGCGTGTGTTGATGGAGCTGGACCAGCTGTACAAGATCACAGGCAGGTCTTTTGCAGAAAGGCTGGCCCTGCTGGAAAAGTATCCGCAGCTGGTAGAGTCCAGGGACGATCTTTACCTGGAAAGGGTTACATTGTACAATAACCTGCGGCAATATGAAAAGGCGCGGCAGCTGATGGCTATCCGCCGGTTCCATCCATGGGAAGGCGGTGAAGGGAAGGTTGTGGGGCAATACCTGCTGTGTCATATCGAGCTGGCCAAGCAGGCTTTGAGCAGGCAGGAATTTGAAAAAGCCATCGGGTTTTTGTCGGCTACCCGGTCGTATCCATGGAACCTGGGTGAAGGCAAGCTTTACGGCGCACAGGAGAATGATGTCAATTATTTGCTGGGTTGCGCTTACGAGGGGCTGGGCAACCTGGAAGAAGCAGCGGAGAATTTCCGGGAGGCCACGGTTGGCATCAGTCAGCCTGTTCAGGCTATATATTATAATGACCCGCAGCCTGACAAGATCATCTACCAGGCCCTGGCCTGGCTGAAGCTGAACGATCACGAGAAAGCGGCCGGTATTTTCCGCCAGTTCATCCAGTTTGGCCAACAGCATATGAACGACAGGATCACCATCGACTATTTTGCCGTATCCTTGCCGGATATGCTGGTATTCGACACGGATATCAATCTTCGCAACAGGATACATTGTACTTATCTCACGGGATTGGGCCATCTTGGACTTGGTGACGAGACCCTGGGCCGCAAATGTCTGGAAGAGGTGCTTCAACTGGATCTGAACCACCAGGGTGCCGCGGTCTATTTACAGATGTCCAACTTTATTATACAGGCGTTAAAACAGGATCTTACATGTTGAGAGGGGAATGTATAGGTAAGCTTGACGGGAAGGGCATATGGTGGTTTACTTTGAGGAATGGAGCGATGACTGTCCGTATCACCAATATAGGTTGTTCGATCACTTCCATTCATACGTCTGACCGCGATGGGGTACAGCAAAACATCGTGGCAGGGTTTGACAGCCCGATGGAATATATTCGTAACCCCTGGTATTTTGGCTGTATCGTAGGAAGGGTGGTCAACCGTATCGGAAGCGCTGTCTTCAACCTGGACGGGCATGCCGTCCGTCTGTCGACGAATGACGGGGACAATCATCTGCATGGAGGTTTTGAGGGTTTTCATAAAAAGATCTGGGATGTAAAGAGCGTCATCCATCATGCGACGGAGGCCGGGGTCATTTTTGAGTACACCAGCCCGGATGGGGAAGAGGGTTATCCGGGGTGTTTGCAGGTGCAGGTGAAATATATGCTGAATACAGAAAACAAATTGAGCCTGAGCTATACGGCGACAACGGATAAACGGACGCCTGTCAACCTGGCCAATCATTCCTATTTCAACCTGTCGGGTTTTTGCAACCAGCAGATCACGGACCATGAGCTGATGGTCCATGCAAAGGACTATACGGAAAAATATATGCAGAACCTGCCTACCGGAAGAATACTACCCGTAACGGGTACGCCCCTGGATCTGTCGAGACCTGTACGCATCGGGGACCGGATCGATCAGCTGGCTGCCGACAGGGGGTTCGACCATAACTATGTGCTGAATGGGCAGGCGCCGGCGGCGGTGCTCTATGATCCCGGTTCGGGCCGGGTGCTGCGTGTCGTCACCGATCAACCCGGCATACAGGTGTATACGGCCAACTGGTGGGATGGCACTATAAAGGGTGCTCATGACCGGCCTTACCTGCGGCATGGGGCCCTGGCCCTGGAGACCCAGGCTTTCCCTGACAGTCCCAATCATCCGGAATTTCCCGATACCATTCTGAGCCCGGGGGAAGTTTACCGGGCAAACACAGTTTTTGAATTTGATATACAATAGATAAATTGCTGCCTTATGTCACGATCTACGTACAACAATGCCTATATTCTGGGGATATCGTTTATCTCGGCTCTTGGAGGCTATCTTTTTGGATTTGATTTTGCCGTCATTTCAGGGGCCCTCCCTTTTTTGCAACGGCAGTTTGGACTGGATGCTTATTGGGAAGGGTTTGCCACGGGCAGCCTGGCCCTGGGCGCCATTGTGGGCTGTCTGATCGCGGGGAACGTCAGTGATAAATATGGCAGGAAAAGGGGGTTGCTGACGGCGGCGGCTGTTTTTGGGCTGTCCTCCCTGGCCATGGCTTTTGCGCCGTCACGGGGTATTTTTATTACTTCGCGTTTTATGGCGGGCATCGGTGTCGGTATGGCGTCCATGCTGTCGCCCATGTATATTGCGGAAATA
>DASZVM010000660.1:0-4605 GCA_035547295.1 Puia sp.
AGGCCGACCCGGATAAGAACTTCCGGGTATTCGACGAGGCAGGGGGTGATCCCTTCAATGACTCCCGTGCTTCTTACTTTCACAATTCCATCGGCGGCTATAGCCCTGCCAAGCTGGGCCTATACCAGGATATCATCGAACAACAGCTGATGAAAGGAAATATGCAGGTGTTCAATATGCTGAACACAAAGTATTTCATACAACCCAATCCTGCCAACGGACAGCCCGAGGCAAGGCTCAATCCCGGTGCCTTTGGTCCCGTCTGGCTTGTGAAAGCTATTCATTATGTCAAGGACGGTAATGAGGAAATGAAGGCATTGGACAGCGTAAATGTACGTGATACAGCTATCATCCAGCAGAAATATCAATCCCTCGTGAAATTCGCACCGGTGGATGATTCTACGGCAAAGATCCGGCTGCTGGAAAACCTGAACGATAAGCTCACCTATAAGTTCTCCGCAAAGACCAACCAATTTGCCGTCTTTAGCGAGATCTATTACGACAAGGGCTGGAATGCCTTTATAGACGGGGTCAGGTCGGATTATATCCGCGTGGATTATGTCCTGCGGGGTATGCCGGTGCCGGCAGGCGATCATACCATCGAGTGGCGTTTTGAGCCGCATTCATATGAGCTCGGTAATACTTTGACCCTCTGGTGCAGTATTCTTGGCTATCTGTTGCTGATCGTTGCGGTAGTGGTAGAATGGAGAAAAAGGGCCAGAAAGGCTTAACGGATGGCCACATGCATAGGCATAGTCAGCTATCCCTTCCTTCCGCCGGAAACCGGCGGTCATAAGGCGGTGGCCTTATTTTACAAATATCTGTCCTTGCATTGGGACGTGACGTGCGTCAGCACCACCAACAACGATCCCGCTTCCGCCGAAGGTTATGAGGTCCTGCGCATACTCCGTCCCGGGGCATTGCGGTATATCAATCCCATTTATATCATCCGGCTCCGCAGGATCATAAAGGAAAAGAAGATCACCCATCTGGTGCTGGAGCATCCTTACTATGGCTGGCTGGGTGTAAGCCTGCAGAGATTGTGCGGTGTAAAGCTCGTTATCCGGTCGCACAACATCGAAGGTCTCCGCTGGAAAACCCTTGGAAAATGGTGGTGGCCGGTATTATGGCGCTATGAGCGATGGGTGCACCGGCATGCGGATCGCAGTCTGTTCATCCAGGATGATGATAGAAAATATGCCATTGGGAAGTGGTCGCTTGAGCCTGAACGCTGTCTGACCATGACCTATGGTCTGGAGCACGACACCCCCCCCGACCCTGAGGCTGTCACTACAGCCAGGCAACAGATCAGACAGCAATATGGAATAGCTGAGGACGAGGTGGTCTTATGTTTTAACGGCGCATTTCACTACCGCCCCAACCTGGATGCCTTGCGTATCATCCTGGAGACCGTCCTTCCCATGCTGGAAGGGATACGCGACTTCCGTTTTACCATCCTTATCTGCGGTAAAAATATCCCTGAAGACCTGAGCCGGAAAGCCTATCCCCACGTCATTTTCGCTGGATTCGTACCGGACATTACCCCCTATCTGCTGGCTTCGGATGTTTTCCTGAACCCGGTCGTTGACGGAGGGGGCATCAAGACCAAACTGGTAGAGGCGTTGGGACACAACCTGAATGCCGTATCCGTCCAAAATGGAGCCATAGGCGTGGACCCCGCCTGGTGCAATGGCAAGCTGCTGATCTGCGGAAATGAGGACTGGCCGGCTTTTTCCCGGCTCATACGGGATGCCGCCCTGATAAAGGCGGATATACCGCCCGTCTATTTCGAACATTTTTATTGGGGGGCTATAATCCGGAAAGCGGTATTTTTTATGGAATAAGGGTATACGCGTATAAAAAAAGCCCCCAAAAAAGGGGGCTATAATAAATAAGCTGTACGGAGTTGAGTAGATCTTATACTACCATTTGTCCACTTCTTCTCCGGTAGCGGTAGTGTTAGTAGGGGTAGTGGGGACATGGCGGACTTCTTCGATGATCTCATCGGCGATAGAGCTATTGTCCTGTCCTTCGTTCTCTGCAACGTTGTCATGGTTGTAGGCGTCGAAGTCAAAATCAGGCATTAATTCCGTCTTTACATAATCCACAGCCTCAGTCAACGCTTTCAGGAATTTGTTGAAGTCTTCCTTGTAGAGGAAGATCTTGTGCCTGTCATACCCATCCTCATTGAATTTCTTACGGCTTTCGGTAATAGTCAGATAGTAGTCGTTGCTACGTGTTGCCCTCACATCAAAGAAGTACGTTCTGCGTTTGCCAGCTCTGATGCGCTTGCTGTAAACGCTTTCCATTCTTTTTTCGTTGTTGTCGTACGCCACAATAATTTTTTTTACAGTTGTGAATAACAATTTGAACCGAGCACAAATATAGTATTGTTTTCGAATTAGCAAAATTCACAAAAGAATTTATATCACCGATTTAGGCCGCAACCAGCCTGCTTTTCACGGGAAATTGTCTCAATCTGCGGAATATTGACCATTTTGCAATGCCGCATCACCAGGAAAGGCGGAAATATATATCCCTTTCCCGTTATGAGACGGATCCGGGTAATTGGGACTAGGAAGCAGCATCATTCTTCTCCTGTTGCTGCTGCTCGTAGAGATAGGTATAGTACCCATTGAGGGCAAGAAGTTCCTGATGAGTGCCCGTCTCTACGATACGGCCTTCTTCCAGAACGATGATCCTGTCAAAACCCACCAGCGAAAAGATGCGATGGGTGATGATGATGGCCGTCTTATGCTCAAGATATTGATGTAAGTTCTCAAGTATTTCCTTTTCAGTCTTAGCATCTACAGCACTGAGGCAGTCATCAAAAACCACGATCTCGGGGTCTTTTACAAGGCTGCGGGCGATAGAGATGCGTTGTTTTTGTCCCCCGCTGAGCGTTACGCCCCGCTCTCCTATCATCGTATCGTATCTGGCGGCAAACCCTTCTATTTCCTTATCGACGGAGGCGTACCGGGCGGCCCGGCGCACTTTTTCTTCATCGGGGGCCTCCAGCCCGAACTGGATATTACCCGTGACGGTATCGCTGAACAGAAAGGTGTCCTGGGGAGTATAGCTGATCTGGCGGCGGAGGTCCTGCAGGTCCATTTGACGGAGATCGACACTATCGATGAGGATGTGCCCCTTGTCCGGGTCATACATACGAAGCAGCAGTTGTGCGACGGTAGTCTTACCGCTGCCTGTCCTGCCAATGATGACCACCTTCTCTCCTTTCCGGACTTCCAGGTGGAAATCCTTAAGAGCATGGATCCCTGTATTGGGATAGGTAAAATCCACATGTTCAAAGCTGATGTTTCCCTGCAGCCTGTGCGCTACAGGTGCCGGCGGGTTACGTATTCCGGGCACGGTGTCCAGGAATTCATTGAGCCTTTTTTGAGAGGCTGAGGCCCGTTGGATGATGCTGGCCACCCAGCCGATGGCGCTCACAGGGAAGGTGAGCATGGTAATATAAATGACGAATTCGGTGATGGTTCCCAGGTCGGTGCCATGACGGCCATAGATGGTGTACAGCCCGCCGATCATGATGGCCAGCAGGGTGCTGAGTCCGATCATCAGACCCATGGAGGGGAAGTAAATGGATTCCACCTTGGCCAGGCCCACGGCATTCTTGCGGTATTCTTCGCTGTTGTGATCGAAGAAGCGTAACATGGCTTTTTCCTGGACAAAGGATTTGATGACACGGATCCCGCTGTATGATTCCTGGGCATTCGTGGTGAGGTTGCTCAACAGTGCCTGGATATGTTCGCTGCGTTTATGGATGATATTATTTACGTAATAAATAGTGATGGCCAGGATGGGCAGCGGGGTAAGGACATAGAAGCTGAGCAAGGGGTCTTTCCTCAGCATAAAGAAGAGACTGAAAGCGATAGTGGCAAGCAGGTTTACCAGGTACATCACAGCCGGCCCGGTGAACATGCGTACCCTGCTGACGTCTTCCGCCATGCGGCTCATCAGGTCGCCTGTGGAATGGACCTTATAGAAATTGGTATCCAATAGCTGGTAATGGTCATAGATCTCTTTTTTCTGGTCGTATTCGATGTGCCGGCTCATGACGATGATGGTCTGACGCATGAGGAACATGAAAAACCCGCCGGCAAGGGCCAGTAACAGCAATGTAATGCCGCAGATAGCCACTTTGGCTCCAAAGGAGGGTTTGGCCTGGTCCATGCTGCGGATGAATCTCTTTACCAGGATGTCGTAGTTGGCGGTGTCTTTTTTACCCTGTTTATCCTGGGCGGATGGGGTACCGCCTGTCGCTGTCGCCCGGGAGCCCTGGGTTTGGGCCGGTTTTTTACCCGCCACGCTGTCCCGGAGCTCTTTTTCCACCGAGTTTACCACGTAGCCTGTCACCTGGGGGGTGAGGATACGGAAATAGTTGGAAAGTACGATGAATATCAGTCCCAACAGAAAGCGCCAGCGATATTTCCAGAAGTATTTATTGACAGCTTTTAGATGCCTCATTTCGGCAAAGTTACGGGCAAAACCGGGCACCGCAACGTTCTGAAATAAAAATGCCCCGGCAACGCGGGGACATTCATAGATCAGCGGAGAGAGAGGGATTCGAACCCCCGGAAGTGTTAC
>DASZVM010000661.1:0-5209 GCA_035547295.1 Puia sp.
TTATCTAATTCTTCGCCTTCTACAGCGCCCCGATCCAATCCCTCCATACGGCGTTCTCGGGGATGCCCGGTTTGCGCTTGCCAAAGAATTGCGCTATCAGCTCGCCGGCCTTATCGTACAGCTCAAGACTATGCACTATACCATCTACTGTGGGCTTTTTTACCACCCAGGTTTCCCGGATATCGGACAGCCGCAAATGGAGGCTGAAATCCGGGTCCATTACGTTGATCCATCCGGGTATGGACAAAATGTGTTTTAACGCACCAGTATGTATCTGGATATTGCCATGGTTACCGGCAAAGACCATGATCTCCCAGTCATGGACGCTGGCCTGCCGCAACAGCTGTACAGCCGTATCATTATCCACCTGCTTTGCAAAATCGCCCGCGATCCGCAGCGCATACAGACGGGAAACGTTGTGTTTTTTCAGCATGGGGAAAAAATCATGGGTATCTTTTAGCCCGCTCCAATCCCTGCGAAAAGCCGTGACGTCCGTATTTGCATCGTTATAGACTGGCGGTGGGGACGCAGGCAGCAGGGAAAGCCTTGTAGGTTGCAAGGCGGTGGAGAAATCCCGTACGATCTTTTCAAAGGCTGTCCTGTCAGATGTCTCCTGCAGAAAGATTTTTAGCACTGCCACCCCCTGGTGGTCGAAGAACTGTATGGAATCCTTAAACCCTGCTGTCTCGTCTGAAAAAACAGCCCATGCATAGGCCCAATGCTGAAAGAACATGCGAAGGTCGATGTCAATACCTGCGTCTCCATACCATAGGCCTGGTGTATAAAGTCCGGCTGCAGTACTTCATCCCTCTCCCCTGCAATCAGCAATCTGCCATTTTTCAGCAATATGATCTTATCCGCGAATTGCTGGGCGTTGCCTGAGAGGCTTGTCAGCAGCGCTCAGAGACGGATTAGTGATGCCCAGGAAGGAAGCGATATGATAGGCGGGAATACGATCGATGATATTGGGATGTTCGTCCAACAGCCTGATGTAGCGTTGTTCGGGTGAAAAGAATAAAAGCTCTTCGGTTCGTGTTTGTGAATAGTGTTTCTTCGGCTGCGATGGTCCCTATTCGCCAATAACGGCCATTTCACCGACTTTCGTTTGCGGCCGTTTTGCCATGGTTTTCTTTCCGGCTGTCCTTTTTACGGGGGCGGTGATAAACGTGAGCCCAAGTGACAGTAAAAGCAGGGGTACCGTCATCCAGATGACCTCATGAATGCCGTACCTGGCGATGACAAAACCTCCCAGCAAGGTTCCGATGGTAATACCGGCGTTAAAAAAAGACGGGAGCAGGCTGTTGACAAAGTCAAGCGCGGGTTCCCTGATGTCATGGGTAAGATGGAGGTTAGCGACCAGGAAACCACCGGTATGGATAAAGCCCCAGATAGAAAGTATGATCACCATGGGGACAAAATAGCCGCCGAACCTGTAAGCCAGGATATGCATCACCACTAAAAGGATCAGCGCCAGACGTACGGTAAGCGTTATATTCTTACTCAGCGCGATGCCTGTAAGCCAGTTGCCTAAGATCCCCGTGCCGCCGAAGACCAGCAGCATGATGCTTATCTGTGCCCCATTCATATGCGAGATCTTATCCAGATAGTCGGCCAGGTAACCGTAGGTGGCGAACATGCCTGCCAATATAATGGTAGAGGTCAGCAGTTTGACCCATAAATGTACGCTGCGCAATATTTTTACCTGGCTTGCGGGGCTTGCCTGACTTTCGTTGACAGGCATCGACGGAGCAAAGATATAGAGCGCCCCAAATGCCAGCAGGTTGATGGCGGCTGATACGATGAATGACACTCGCCAGTTGAACAGATCGGCCATATAGGTAGTCAGGGGCACACCCAGGACGGTGGCGACGCTTAAGCCTGCCATTACGATGGCGATGGCTTTGGGTGCGTCTTTTGGTCCTGCCTGTTTAGCCGCTGCAGTCATGGCTACGGCCCAAAATACCGGGTGTAGAAACGCAGGCAGGATACGGGCTATCATCAGTACCGTAAAGTTGGGCGCTATGGCGGACAATAAATTGGAAAGAACGAAGATGCCCAGCACCAGGCACATGACGAGTTTGCGGTTCAGCCTGGCAGTAAGCATGTTGGTAAAGGGGCCGGCCAGGGCTACGGTCAAGGCAAATGCGCTGAGCAGCCAGCCGGCGGTGTCGATAGAAATATGGAATTCTTTTGCCAGATCAGGCAGGATCCCGATAACTCCGAATTCGGTGGTGATAATGCCGAAGGCGCCGAGCGCCATTATGTAGATAGACCTTTTCACAGATTAAAATATTTAAATGTTTCGATATGTTAGATACGATAAGAGGGTCTTTAGTCCTTTTATTATTTGCCTTTCAAGTCGTTTAAAGAGGAAATGTATTCGTCGAGGACCTCCTCGTTCAGGATATATTTAAGGTTACGCCCTTCTTTTTCGGGCAAGAGCAGCTCTGCCTCTACCAACTGCTTTAGATGGTGTGAAACCGAAGGCTGCGTAAGATCAAGGATATCATGCACTTCTGCGCAATACAGACAGTCTCTTCTTTTTTTGAACTGCTGTAAAATAGTTATCCGGTGAGCGTCACTCAGCGCCCGGGAGATCTTCTCTATTTTCTTATTATCCATCATTTCAGCACAAAGGTAAGGAAAATATTAATACATCGAAATGTTTCTATGTTTTTTTTAGAAAAGATTGCTGCCCGTGCTGTCGTTCCTTATTTCTGTAAATTCGGGTAATATGATAAAGCTCGATCCTATTATCGCCATAAAAGATGTCGAAGCCAGCACCAGATGGTGCCAGGAACTCCTCGGATGTAACCGGGTCCATGGCGAAAGCGATGAATTTGCCGTCCTCACATCTGGCCTTATCCTATATTACCACCGCTACGGAGAGTAACAGTTTGCCTTAATAAGCACCTGTTTATGGGGCTCAGTCTGCCCTCAGGCTTTTCACCGGGTTTGCCGTTGCCGCTTTTATTGCCTGAAAACTGATGGTTGCAAGGGCTATAATTAATGCGACCAGTCCGCCTGCCGCAAATATCCACCAATCGATGTCGATGCGATAGACATAACCCTGCAGCCATTTGTGCATGTAAACCCATGCAACGGGCGTGGCTATGGCAAAAGCAACTACAATAAGCATGACGAATTCCTTTGAAAACAGATAGACGATGTTTACAGCAGTCGCACCAAGGACTTTACGGATGCCCACTTCCTTTATCCGTTGCGCCGCCATGAAAGATGCAAGTCCGTACAGGCCAAGACAGCTGAGGAATATCGCTATCGCTGCAAAAATTTTGTACAGCTGCGCCAACTGATCTTCCTGTTTGTAAAAGCTTTCAATCTTATCATCAAGGAACCTGTATTCATAGACATAATCCGGGAATGTCTTCTCCCATATATTTTTTATAGATCGCATTGTAGAAGCAATGTCCGTCGTTGCAAGCTTTATCCCGGCCTGCCGGTACATGGTGGCATTTGTGGCAATAATCAATGGCGCCAGGTCATGCCGAAAAGACCTGTCATTAAAATCTTTTACTACGCCAACAACAGGACATTTTATCCTGTCATCCCATATGCTTATTTCCTTGTTCAATATATCTTCCGGTCTTTTAAGCCCCAAACTTTTTACAAGTGATTCATTCACCAAAAATTCCCTTGTCGGACCGGAGGGCTGCAAATCCCTCCCGGCTATCAGCTGCAATTTATAAGCGGTCACATATTCGTTGTCTGCAAATTTGACAATAGCATTTAGATCCATTCCTTTTCCCGCATGGTCAAGCCTGAACGCGCTCCACATATCATTATCATCTTCCACCGGAGTATTCGAACTGAAGCTTACGGCCCGCACCCCGTTTACCGACAATAACTGTTGCCTTAAATAATCCGTCAGCTTGCCGCCTGTGCTATCCGGACGGAAAGGAACATTCACAATGGCATCTTTATCGAAGCCTAACGGCCGGCTCATAAAATAATCCATTTGCTTTACAATGATGAATGTCCCGATGATCAGCGCCTGTGCAATGACGAATTGAAAGACCACCAGCGCCCTTCTTAATGAAACCCCTTTTGCAATATTTACCGTGAGCTTACTCTTTAAAGTATTGACAGGATTGAAACGAGATAATACTATAGAAGGATAAAGACCGGCAAGCACGGTCACAACAACCGTCACAGTCAAAAGAAATAAAATAATCGCAGGATCTTCGAGCATGTTGAATGAAAGCGAAAGCTCTAAAGTTCTGTTTACAGCCGGCAATACAAGAATCGTAATAACTGCGGCAAGGATCACGGCACTTGTCACTATCAGAAATGTTTCAACGATAAATTGCATTTGCAATTGAGACCTGTTGCTCCCCAATACTTTTCTTACACCAACCTCCTTTGCACGATCAACAGCCTGCGCAGTGGAGAGATTGATAAAGTTTACGCAGGCGATCAACAGGATGAACGCTGCAATTACCCACAGCACATCGAGCAGTCGGCGACTAATTGTTTTGTTGCTATAATTCCCCGTTGCCGTATCGTAATGCACGGCGCTTAATGGTTGTATAATATAGCTATCCTTATTGTCCGGCGGTTGCACCTTTCGCGCAAATGCCCTTAATTGCCGATTGAAATTATCAACGGAAATATCCGGCGGTAACAAAACATAGCATCCGAAATCAGGGCTCGTTCCATTCCAATCGGGATTTTGCAACCCATATTCTTTATCTCCTGTAAAATCCGTCCCGAAAGCAATTACAAGCTTTAGCTGAAAATCCGTATTTTCCGGGATGGTCGCAAGGATACCTGAAACTTTCAGCACTACCGGCGGGGACTGGAACAACCCTGCACCTATCCTGTATGACACGGTTAGTTTTATGGCTTTGCCTATTGCTGTCTTCCAGTCACCGAAATATGTCTCTGCAATCTCTTTTGTCAGCAACACATTGTTCGGGTCTTTTAACGAGGCATACGAACCTGCAAGGAGGGGGAAATCAAATATGTCAAAGAATGAAGGTCCTGTATAAAATACGCCACTTTGCTCTTTAAAATTCTTTACAGGGGTCCCGTCAGCATCAAGCACCTGCAACTGATCATTATGGCTCGCATAGACCGGAGTTACCTGTTCTATTTGGGGGAACGCCGTTCTCAATCCGGCAGGCATTGGAAAAGGGATGCTTTTCCCATAAGGGGTATTTGCCTCGTCTGCCTGATGATATTCGGTCAA
>DASZVM010000662.1:0-3406 GCA_035547295.1 Puia sp.
CACCCGGGGATACTCGATATAGACCAGTCCATACTCCTGGCAGGCCTGCCGGATGATATTGCTGATGGCAGGATAATGGACATGCGATATCTTGGGGAAAAGGTGATGCTCGATCTGGAAGTTCAATCCGCCCACCAGCCAGGAAACGACCTTGTTCTTGGTAGCGAAATTGGCCGTGGTCTTGATCTGGTGTACCGCCCACTCGTCTTCCAGCTTGCCGGTGACCTCATTCGCCACGGGAAAAGCCGTATGCTCCACCGTATGCGCCAGCTGGAAAACTATGCTCAGCACAAAACCCGCAAAACAAGTGAAGATGATAAAGCCGATAAGCCAGTCCTCAAAACCCACCATATAAATAGGCAGACCCACAAAAAGAAAGGCATGGAACAGCTTGAACCCCCAGAAAACAAAATGATCCGAAAGGCTCATCTTCTTCAGGGGCATGCTGCCTACCTTGCTTTTGAAATATTTCTGGTAATCCAGCAAAAAGATCCAGAAAAGATAAAGGATACAGTAAAAGAACCAGAAATAAAGATGTTGGTATCTGTGAAGACGGTATTTCTTCTGCGTCTCGCTCATCCGCATCCAGGGCTGGATATCGATGTCATCATCGATCCCGTCCACGTTGGTATAGGCATGATGGACCACATTGTGCTTCATATTCCACATAAAGCTGTTGCCACCCAGGATATTCAGGGAAAAAGCAGCCAGGCTGTTCACCCACTTGTATTTCGAAAAGCTTCCATGTGCCCCGTCATGCATCACATTGAACCCGATGGCTGCTACCACCCCTCCTAAAATGACGCTTTCCACAATAGCCCAAAAAGCATTGGGCGTAAAGAACACAAGATGGACATAGACGAACACAAAGCTCACCATCAATATGACAGCCTTGATAAAAAGACTGTAATTGCCGGTCTGGGATTTTCCCACCTCCTCGAAATAAGCACTGATCCTTTTCTTCAACTCCGTATGAAAAGAATGTGAAGGAGTTGCAAATTTGGGCGTTGACATGATAAGCCTGTTAAGAATAATTTAAAATATGATGCGAAGGTAATCTTTTAAGGGCGGATTAAACGTTAAAGAGGACACAATTAATGATCAGACAATAAACGCTTAAATCCTCTCTCAAGTATCCATCTGGACAAAAGCATCAAAATTTCGTATCCCGACCATCTTTTCAGTGATAAACCCTTCTGCATAAGGTGTGCCGATCATCTTGCCGAACATCTGGTGCCGGCCGATGATCGAGTTCAGGAACTCAGGGGTGGAAATATAGGTCTGCGGCTCCTCCTTCCCATACTGCGTGGAGAAGAACTGGGAGGAATACGCCCTGATGGAAGCCAGCTTCTCCTCGAAAACGGGTGTTATATCATAGACAAAGGAGGGTTGGGCATAACGGTCCTGGATAAAATGGAAGATATATTTCGGACGCCAGTGCTCCTGCCTGAGCCCGTCATCGTCCACCGTCTCTATTTTCCTCAGACCGCTTAAAAAGCAGGCATCTGAAATAAGATGACCGGCCCTGCCATGATCAGGATGACGGTCCGAAAGCGCATTGGCCAGCACGATCTCCGGTCTGTACTTACGGATGACCCGGATAAGATGCCGCTGATGCTCCTCATCGTTCCGGAAGAACCCATCCGCCATCCCCAGGTTTTCCCGGACATCCAGCTGCAGTATCCTTGCAGATGCAGCCGCCTCCTCAGCCCTCAGCTCGGGCGTCCCCCTCGTCCCCAGCTCACCCCTGGTAAGGTCTGCCACACCCGTCTTTTTCCCATTCCTTTTCTCCATAAGAAGGGTACCGGAACAACAGAGTTCTACATCGTCAGGGTGTACGGCAATAGCCAGGATGTCCAGCTTCATGAATACAATTTTTACGCGAAAGTACCGTTTTTTGGAATCCCCTTATCCGGACATTTTGGCTATATGCGCATTGTGAAGTAGCTTCGCAGGTCCCAAAACGGGCCACAGACCCGTTGGCCGGCTCAATTAGTCAACCCAAAAAAATCTATAGACATGGCATACGATGTAGTCGTTCTCGGCAGTGGCACCGGCGGATATGTAGCCGCCATCCGTGCTGCACAGCTAGGCTTTAAAGTTGCACTTGTAGAAAAAGAAAATCTGGGAGGCGTTTGTCTGAACTGGGGATGTATCCCTACCAAAGCGCTGTTGAAAAGTGCTCAGGTCTATCAGGACATCCTTCATTCCAAGGACTTTGGTATCAACGCCAGCGGAACAGCCGACTTTCCGGCCGTGATCAAACGCAGCCGCAACGTCGCCGATAAAATGAGCAGGGGCGTTCAATTCCTCATGAAGAAAAATAAGATCGACGTCATTATGGGCGTGGGTAAGCTGAAAGCAAAAGGCCAGCTGGAAGTGACGGCCGCAGACGGCAAAACACAGATCGTGGAAGGCAGACACATCATCGTCGCTACCGGCGCCCGCAGCCGCGAGCTCCCCAATCTGAAACAGGACGGTAAAAAAGTCATCGGTTACCGTGAGGCCATGACCCTCCCCGAACAGCCCAAAAGCATCATCGTGGTAGGCAGCGGCGCCATCGGTGTGGAATTCGCCTACTTCTATTATAGCCTCGGCACAAAGGTCACCATCGTGGAATTCCTCCCGCGTATCGTGCCCGTGGAAGACGAAGAGATCTCCAAAGAGCTGGAAAAGATCTATAAGAAATACGGCATCGAGATCCTCACCAACAGCGAGGTCACCGGCGTTGACACCAGCGGCAATGGCGTAAAGGCAAAAGTGAAAACACCCACCGGTGAGGTCACCCTGGAAGCCGACGTCGTACTGAGCGCGGTAGGCATCGCCGCCAACATCGAGAATATAGGCCTGGAAACACTTGGCGTAAAGACGGATAAAGGCAAGATCAGCGTAGACAAGTTCTACCAGACAAACGTATCCGGCATCTATGCCATCGGCGACTGCGTCCCCGGACAGGCCCTGGCCCACGTCTCCTCAAAAGAAGGTATCATCTGCGTGGAGAATATCGCCTACAACGAAAAGAAATTCGCCCATCAGCCGGAAGCGCTGGACTACAACAACGTCCCGGGCTGTACCTACTGTACCCCGGAAGTCGCATCCGTAGGCCTCACCGAAAAACAGGCCCGCGATGCCGGATACGAGGTAAAGGTCGGCAAATTCCCCCTGAGCGCCTCCGGTAAAGCCACCGGCGCCGGCCACAACGAAGGCTTTGTAAAAGTCGTGTTCGACGCCAAATACGGAGAATGGCTCGGCACCCACATGATCGGGTACAACGTAACGGAAACCCTCATGGAAACCGTCCTGGGCCGTAAGCTGGAAACCACTTACCACGAAGTGCTCAACAGTATCCACCCCCACCCCACCATCAGCGAAAGTATCAAGGATGCCATCGAGGTGGCATACGGAG
>DASZVM010000663.1:0-2529 GCA_035547295.1 Puia sp.
CATGTCACCAGCTTCACCGAAGCCGATGTTACCAACCTGGTGCACTGGAGAGATAAAGTAAAAAAAGAGTTTGAAAAAAGAGAAGGCACAAAGCTCACCTTTACACCGCTGTTCATCGAAGCCATCGTACATTGTATCAAGAAATATCCCCTCGTCAATAGCTCTGTTGACGGTACCAGGATCATTATAAAAAAAGACATCAACATCGGCATGGCTGCCGCCCTGCCCTCCGGCAACCTGATCGTCCCCGTGATACGTCAGGCTGATCAGCTCAACCTGACAGGTCTGGCCCGTCAGGTGAACGCGCTGGCGGAAAATGCGCGGCAGAACAAGCTGCGACCCGAGGATACCCAGGGAGGCACTTTTACCATGACCAATGTCGGCACCTTTGGAAGCCTGATGGGTACTCCCATTATCAATCAGCCCCAGGTAGCCATTCTGGCCGTCGGCGCCATCAAAAAGAGACCGGTAGTGCTGGAAACGCCTGATGGCGACGCCATCGGCATCCGTCACATGATGTACCTGTCCCTCTCCTACGATCACCGCATCGTGGATGGCAGCCTGGGAGCTACTTTCCTTACTGCCGTTGCCAATGAGCTGGAACGGTTTTCCCCTGACAGGGAGTTTTAATGTACATACTTAAAAGCCTTTTTTGTCGTTAAAATATTAACGATATGGGTATGGTATTTGCCGGGGCTTTTTTGTAAATTCATCAAAGGCATTAAAAGGCGTAGCACATGAAGACTCTATCCGATACTTGGTTCGCAGATGGGTACATAGACTTCGAATTAAAGAAATACACCCTGCTGGCATATCTCCAGGAGATCCACCAGCACTTCTCGCAGAATAAGCTCTATCCGCAGCTGTCCGATATTATATTCCATTATAACAACCTCGTGGCTTTCCGCGAGAATAAGAAATATCTCCAGGAACAATTCCCCAAAAAGCTGACAGGCGTACAGCTCGAAAAGCTCCAGGTGCTGTATGAACAGCTGATAGAAGATGACGAGCTGATGCAGGAACTGGAAGACATCATCAATTACGCGTCCCAAAAAATGAAGAATGCCATCAGCAGCGGCACCGAGATCTATGAGTTTGTTGAAGACAAGCTGACCATTTTCCCTGTAGGACTGATCCCCCTAGATAACCATGAAGGGTACTTTTTCCTCAGCGAAGGGAATTACTCAGACACCCGCGTCTATCAATACAGGCTGAGTTTTTTTGAAAAACATGACGAGCGCTACCGCAGTATTCGCACGGAATACATCGACCGCTGGACACGCAGCATGGTCAATACATATGAGAATATAAAGGCCGAGCTCATCCGGATAAAATCCGAGCTTCCCAATCCGGCCGTTTATTCCATCGAGACGGAGCTGAAGTTCCCCGTGGACGAGACGCTCCTACCCATCGCCAAGCGGAGCCTGGTGAGATACATCAGCACGCAGGCTGCCTGATGCATTATTCTTTCTCCAAAGCCTCAGCATCTGCAAGCCAATGGAAAGTATGATGAGTGAAAACCCCGTATAAAACCATCCGTGCAGATATTTGTCTTCTCTGAACAGGGCAAAAGCCAGCAGAATGCCATAGACAGGTTCAAGATTATAGCTGAGGTTTACCGTAAAAGCCGAAAGACGCTTCAGCGCATTCATGGAAAGATTAAAGGCCAGCACAGTACAGGCCAGGCTAAGCACCAGCAGCCAGATCCAATCCCGCATGTCCGGCAACACTTTTTCAGCCGGGAACCAGCCCAGATAAAAGGGCAAAAGGATGCTGAGAAAAACAAATCCTCCCGTGAGCTCATACAGGGTCACGGTGGCCGCAGGTACGCGTTCCAGCACACGCTTGTTCAATACAGGGAAAAGACTGCCTAATAAGGAAGATACCAGTCCGATAAGGATACCCGTCTTATAACGGGGGTCCACCTGAAAGATGAGGAAGATACCTGCGATGACCAATAGTCCGAGGAACAGCTCCACCCAATCCACCCGGTGTCTGAATATCAGCGGCTCGATCAGCGCTGTAAAAAAGCCGACAGCGGAAAAGCACAGCAATCCCACGGATACATTCGAGTATTTGATGGAACCGTAAAAAGCCACCCAGTGCAGCGCAGCAATGGCGCCGATGCCAAAAATACGAAGAAGATCGCCGCGCCGGATCCGGAACGTGCCGCGTTGCAGCAGGGCCAGCATCCATAAGGCGACGGCTGTCAGGAGCAAACGATACCACACCAGCAGACCTTCGTTCAGGGTGATCAGCTTGCCTAAAACACCGGTAAGTCCCGCGAGAAGGACGGCGATATGCAGCTGGATAAATGCTTTCTTCAAGTTATTTGCTTTCAGCTATGGGCTGCTGGGAGAATTGACGGAGAGGGGCGTCGTTCTTTACCCGGTTGCGGTAGTTCTTGAACAAGGATTGCCAGCGAAGGTTCAGCACACCGAGGATGCCTTCCTTCACAATACCCTTATTCATTTTAGAGACCCCATATTTACGGTCTTCGAAGATGATGGGAACTTCTTTTATGGTAAA
>DASZVM010000664.1:0-3620 GCA_035547295.1 Puia sp.
GGCATAGATGGGGTACTGCCAGCCCTGGCCTGAGACGCTCCGGGAGAATTTCAGATAGAAGATCTCCTCCGTGGAGCTGGTGACGTCCGGTCCGTACAGCTTGTCGAAGTCCGGTACCGCCGATACCTTTACCAGCGAGAATTTGCCCGAAGCGATAACCTCTTTTGCTTTATTATCAGCATCGCCGTCTTGCCCCAGCCACATATAGACCTCGGTCAGCACGGTCTTGGCGGCCCATTTCGAAGGAGCGCCCACGAGCCTGCCCGCATCCGGGAGATTGGCTTCTGCAAATTGAAGATCGCTGAGGATAAGGGCATATACATCGGCAGCGCTGCTGCGTTTCAGGCTGATGGAATCCATATTGGTCTCAGTACGTAGGGGCACGCCTGCCCAGTTACGCACGAGATAGAAATAATCCAGCGCACGCAGATATTTTGCCTCTGCCAGGTATTGCGCCTTTGCCGCATCGCTCACCGACTTTGCCAGTGGGATCTTCTGCACCATGATATTGGCATTGCGGATAGAGAGATAGAAAAGACCCCACATGGTGGCTACACGGGTAATATTGGTATTGTCCAGGCCCTGGTAAGTGCTGAGGATAGCATGGCTGCCACGGCCGTACATGTAGTCGGCATAACATTCCAGCTGCGTCTGGTAGAGTGCGCCCAGGCCATTCCCATCCCGCAGAGGCGTATAAATAGCGTTGAGCCCTGCTTCCACTTCCGCGGGCTTGTTATAAAAATTTTCCGCGGCAATGGATTCCGGCGCTTCATCCAGCACCTTCTTGCAGGAGGAGAGCGCCGCCGCCGTGATAATGACCAAAAATATATATCGCATATAAAATCGTTAAAAGTTAAAGATCAAAAGCCGCACCGGAGACCGAATGTCACTGACTTGTACGTCGGATAAGTATAATAATCTATTCCCTGGGTAAAGGAATTGCCGCTGCCATAGGTGTTGATATCCGGATCATACCAGGAATATTTGGTCAGCGTGATCAGGTTTTGACCGCTGACATACAGCTGCAGGTTGTGACACCAGCTGACGCCCCATTTGTCGACGGGAAGAGTATAGGCCAGTTGGATGTTCCGGAAGCGCAGGTAGGAGCCGTTCTCGACGAAGCGGCTGGACATGTTGCCCGAGAGGCTTCTGCTTACTTTGGGATACTTTGCATTTGTGTTGGAAGGCGTCCAATGGTGATTGAATTGGTCCTGCGTGAGGTTGAGGCCCATACCCAGGTCCAGCGAGGAAGCTTTATTCAGATTGAAGATGTCGTTCCCCTGGATGCCCTGGATGAACAATGTCAGCTCAAAACCCTTATAGGACGCGATGGAATTGAACCCGTACGTGAACTTCGGATTGGGGTTGCCGATATAGGTCTTGTCGTCGGCTGTGATCTTGCCATCCTTGGTCCTGTCCTCGTACTGGATATCTCCCGTGGATGTATAGCCTATCTCTTTATAACCATAGAAAACACCCATGGGCTGTCCTTCCCTGAGCAGGTTGATATAATCATTCAGGTTGCCTGTATAGAGAGGGTTCCCATAGATATCCTGCCCCTGGTAAAGCTTGAGCACCTTATTCCGGTTGAAGGAGATATTGGCGGCTACTGTCCACTTGACGGGACCTTTGAATATATCGGACTCTACACCGAGCTCCAGCCCCTTATTCTGCACTTCCCCTACGTTTTGCAACGTCACGATATAGCCCATGGAGGCAGGCAGCGCGACCTTGTTCAACAGGTTCTTTGTCTTTTTTACATAGACGTCGGCGGTCAGACGGATCCGGTTGTCCAGGAAACCCGCATCCACACCCGCGTCGAACTCGTCCGTTGTTTCCCATTTCAGGTTGCCGGGAAGGGTAGTGCCGGGGGCATAGGTAGTGCTCAACGCGTCCCCGAAGATGGTGTAGCCGGAACCCAGCTGCGTCAGGGTCTGATAGGGATCGACGGCCGTGCTGCCCGTGGCGCCATAGCTGGCCCGTATCTTCAGGTCGGACACGGCGTGCGAGCTTTTCAGGAATGGTTCGCTCGACATGTGCCATGCAATGGCCGCCGAGGGGAAATTGCTCCACTTATTGTCTTTCGAATAGCGGGAAGATCCATCCCTGCGGAAGCTCACGGTCGCCAGGTATTTGTCGGCATAGCTGTAGTTGAACCTGCCCAGGTAGGACAGAAGTACCCATTTCTGATAGCCGCTGGTCGGAATACCCGGCGTGGTGGCCGACCCAAGGCTGCCTGTTCCAATGACATCGCTGAGATACCCCGTACCCGATCCGCCCAGTGTAGTGGATACATAATCCTGGTACGTAAAGCCGCCCGTAAGGGTGAAGCGATGCTCCCCGATGGATTTATTATAGGTGGCGACATTCTCGTTCAGGAAGCTGGTGGTCTGCGTGGTGCCGACGCTGGCGCTGCCCGTGGAATTGGTGGAGGGCTCGATGGCCGTGTATTTGTCTGTTCGGTTATCCTCGTTCTGAACACCGCCGGAGATCCGGATGGAAAGGTCCTTTATGGGCTTGATGGTAAGGGCCGCATTCGAAAATAGCTTGTTCGATCTGATCTTATCCGAGATTCTGTTGATAAAGACCAATGGATTGACGATGGCATTCGAGCTGAACGAATAGACGGTATTCAGCCTGCGCAGCGACCCATCCGGCAGATAGGGGGTAACCGTGGGAGGGGCCTGCATCATGCCGGAGATAAGGTCCCCGCCCCTGTTGCTCGACCCCGAATTCTGATAACGGGCATCGATGCGGGTGAGGTACATGTTGTAAGAAACATTGAATATCTTGCTGATGTCATGGCTCAACGTACCACGGAGGGTATACCGGTTGTAATTGCTGTTCCGGATGATCCCGTCCTGGCGGAAAATGCCGGAGGACAGGGAGAACTTCGTCTTTTCATTACCTCCGCTGATATTCAGGCTGGTGGTCAGCATGGGCGCATTGTGCATGACCTGGCGCTGCCAGTCCGTGTTGGGACCCTTGGCAAAAGAATCTATCTGCTGCTGGGTAAAGTAGGGGGCGAGACCATCGTTGGCAGCCTGCTCATTATAGAACTGCGCATATTGCTGTCCATTCATGAGCTTTATATATTTCATGGGGGACTGGATGGTATAGCCTGTCTCCAGGTTTACCAGGGTCTTTCCCGATCTGCCGCTTTTGGTAGTAATGATGATGACCCCGTTGGCGCCCCTGGAACCATAGATGGCGATGGACGAAGCGTCCTTTAATATCTCGATGGATTCGATATCCGCGTTTTGAAGGAAGGTGGGGTTGCCGGAATAAGGGAAGCCGTCGATGACGTATAAGGGCTCATTTCCGCCCAGGATGGAGTTGGTACCCCTGATGCGGATGCTGATGCTGCCGCCCGGAGCGCCGTTGTTCTGCTGGACGTAGACCCCCGCAGCCCTGCCCTGCAGGGCATTGACGACATTATTCGTCGGATAGCTGGTGATCTCCGCCGGTTTCACCTGCGAGACGGAGCCCGTAAGGTCCCGCTTGCGTACAGTGCCGTAACCCACGACGACGATCTCATTCAGGGCCCGTACATTGATGGACATGGATAAGGATATCTCGGTGCGTCCGTGCAGGGAGACCTCTTCTGTTTTATACCCGGT
>DASZVM010000665.1:0-4300 GCA_035547295.1 Puia sp.
CGCCGTTTGCCCCTCTTGACCCGTAAATAGCCGTTGCCGAGGCGTCTTTCAGCACCTCGATGGACTCGATATCGTTTGGATTGATGGTGGACAGGGGGTTCGCGTAATTCACGCCCGTGTTGGCCGCCCCGGTGGGTGCGGTGGGGATAGCCACCGGGAAGCCGTCGATGACATATAAGGGATCATTGCTCGCCGAAATGGAGTTGCCGCCCCGCACCCTGATAGTGATACCGCCGCCCGGCGAATTCGACGCCTGCGTTATCTGCACGCCCGATACGCGCCCCTGCAACGCCTGGTTAAAAGAATTAACAGGTTGCGATCTTATCTCTTTCGCACCGATGGAGGCGATGGAACCCGTGAGGTCTTTTCTTTTGGATGTTCCATACCCGATCACCACCACATCACCCAACCTGTTATTCACGTCCTTTAAAACGACCTTGAGATCAGATGGGGAACGGTTGACCTTCAGCTCCTGCGATTCAAAGCCGACATAGCTGAAGACCAGGATATCCTGTCCGGGTTCCGTCTCGATTGAAAACCGGCCGCCTGCATTGGTTGTCGTTCCCTTCTGCGTCCCTTTTACGATCACGCTTACTCCTGACAGGGGTTTGCCCGACTGATCGGTGACTACGCCTCTTATGGTGATCGACACGTTTTTTTCCATGCCGCCCCCGGCATCCGGCCTGAGGCTATCCAACCCTTTTGAACCGCCTTCGGCGCCCGGCCCGTGATCATTCTTTCCTGAAGCCGGGTCTTTCCCTGTCCTGGCGCCGCCCGGGGCAGCCACAATGATATAGGTGTCCTTTTTGACCTTTTTAAAATTCAGCTGGAAATCCTTCAGCAGGCTCGCCAATGCTTCCTCTGCATTGGCGCACTTGGACCATCCTGCCGTCTGGCTCACCGTCATCCCGCGGACCAGGGCATCATCGAAGAGGATATCTATCTGCCAGTTCTTTTTTATCTGCAGAATGGCATCCCGTAAATTGATATTTGTGTCGCCTTGTCCTCCGTACCCTTTCAGCAGGGGACCTTGCAACATCATCAGCAAAAGGATACCAAAGCCCCAATCAGAGCATTTCATTTTCATATTGCAATCGTTTGGTTGGCTAATTAGATCAGAAACCTAATATTTATTTTGCTTTTTCCACCAGGACAAGGCTGCCTGCCTGTTTCCTCACTTCAAGGTTATATAATTCCGTAAGGATCGACAGCAGCTCCGCGGACGAATCCGCTTTGAACGAACCGGTTATTCTTTTCTCTTTCAGGAGATCGTCGCCAATGATGATCTTGTCGCCAAAGAGATCCTGGATATAATGGACTGCATCACCCAGCGTAGTGCTGTCAAAAACAAAACGGTGTTCTTTCCAGGCGATAAAATTACTTTCAGGCTGCAGGTGTTTTACCGATAGCTCTCCCTGTGTATTCATCTTTACGACATCGCCGGGTTTCATGATCAACGGCGCATACCCTTCCTGCCGGAAAAGCAGCTTTACCGAACCTTTTTTTAATTCCACCTTGCTATCCCGGTTGCGGCTGTACACCGAAAATTCGGTACCTAACACTTCGATATTCAGCTGCCCGTCCGTATTGACCACGAACTTTTCTTTCGACGGCGTATGTTTGACGCTAAAAGCCGCCTCTCCATCCAGCTCTACCCGGCGGTTGCCATTTCCAAAGCCCCAGCGGGACAACCGCAGCGTTGAATTCGCATTCAGGATGATATGGCTTCCATCCGGCAGGGTAAACTCTTTTACTTCCCCGTAACCCGTCCGGTAGCTCACCCGGCCGGCCGCACCAAACAGCAGATAGGAAACTCCAAAGACTACGATCACCGAAGCAGCCCACAACCAACCCTTCCGTTGATAAAAAGGAAGCTTCAACGGCCTGGCTGCAACAACCGGCTCCACGGGCAGAACAGCATCCGCTGCTATCCGGTCCATGATCCTGGCGGCAGCCGCCTCCACGCCCGGATCGAATTGTACATGCGCTTTTTCCCACTCCTCCAGCCACTGATAAAACAATTCCGTTGCATCCTCCTGCCGCAGCCATTCCGTTATCATCGTTCTTTGCAACGGCGAGGCTGTTCCCGAAAAGTATTGAAAAAGTATATTTTTGATAGGATCTTCCATGCTGAATATTTATAAGGTTTTCTATGTCCCCTCGAATATCTTTCTGAATACGGCAAGGGACTTTGTAAGGTGCATTTCAACGGTCTTTAAGGATAGGTTCAGATGAGCCGCGATTACCTTGTTCGTCTTTCCTTCAAACCGGCTCATCAAAAACACCTGCTGCTGCCGGTCAGGCAGTGATCTGACAGCACGCTCGATCCTGACATGTAATTCCGAAGCCTGCATGATCTCATCAGGAGTAGGATGAGTAGACCTTATCTGCGTATTGCCCAGCTCATCAGGATCTTCATTTTTTATCTCCCATTTCAGGTATGTGTAACACTTGTTACGCACGGCTGAAAAAAAATAGGCCCTATAGCTGCCCTTGACATTCAGGAACAGCTTGCTATTCCAGAATAAAACAAACACATCCGCGACAATATCTTCCGCCCGCTGTTTGTCGAATACAAACCGGACTGCATGGTTGCATAAAACACCATAATACTTCTTGAACAAAAGCTCGAATGCCTTGCGTGGGTCCGACTCGAATATTTTCCGGATAAAGAAATCTTCGTCCGTAAATACGATGGCATCCTTTTTTTCGCCGGGAACAGGAAAGACCTTGCCGGCTTTGTCATCGGCCCTGGGCGGCAGTCGGCTCCCGGTAAAATCAGATTCGGTCATTATTAAACCAGCTTTCGTTATATAGTAAGGACTAAAATACAGCGAGATACCCTGTATCGAATATAAATTATTTTTAAAAACCACTCATCCCATTGATAATCACCAGGGAACTCCATCCGCGAAGAAAAGTTCGTAATTTTCAGGTCATTTAACGCTGCAATGATAAGAACCATCCTTCCCATCCTGCTCTGCATAGTATTCAGTCATTCACATGCCCAGCTGCCCGGGCCCTGGATCCGTATAAACCAGCTGGGCTATGCACCCGATGGCCTAAAAACCGCCGTGCTCGCCGCCAAGGGGCCCCTCCACGAAACGACCTTCGAGCTCGTCGACGCCACGTCACATCATACGGTCTTTAGCGCGTCCACGGGGAGATCATTCGGCGGCTATGGCCCCTTTACAGATACCCGCCGCCTGGATTTTACAGCTTTCAAAAAACAAGGCAGGTATTTTATAAAGGCTGATGCTGCCACCTCCCCGGTATTTACCATCAGTGGTCAGGTCTATGACGGCGCCGCGGACTTCTGTCTGCGCTATCTCCGTCAGCAGCGGAGCGGCTTCAATCCTTTTCTAAAAGATTCCTGTCATACGCACGATGGGTATACCCTCTATGCTCCCGTACCCGACAGCACCCACATCGATGTGGTGGGCGGCTGGCACGATGCCAGCGACTATCTGCAATATTCCACTACCACGGCCAATGCCGTATACCACCTCCTTGCCGCCTGGCGTGACTTTCCGGGCATTTTTACCGACAGACAGCAGACCAATGGGCTCGACGGCGCCAACCGCATTCCCGATGTCCTCGACGAAGCAAAATGGGGCATGGACTGGCTGCTGAAAATGCATCCCCGTCCCGACTGGCTGTTCAACCAGCTGGGAGATGACCGTGATCATCGCGGCATGCGTATCCCAAAAGAAGATACCAACTACTATGGACGGGGGCTCGAACGCCCTGTCTATTTCTGTACCGGTCTTCCCCAGGTGCGGGGCAAGTTCCTCAACCAGACCACCGGCGTGGCTTCCACGGCCGGTAAATTCGCCGCTGCCTTTGCGCTCGGCAGCCGCTTGCTGGCGCACATTGATAGTAATTATGCGGCCACGCTGGGCGAAAATGCAACCACGGCCCTGCAGCTCGGTCTTGACAAACCCGGTGTCTGCCAAACCGCCTCTGTCCTTTCACCCTATATCTATGCGGAAGACAATTGGACGGACGATATGGAGCTTGGCGCCGCGGCGCTCGCTCAGCCCGATAAAGCCTGGCAGTATGCTCAACAGGAGAAGATCACACCCTGGCTGGGCACGGACACGGCAAAACATTATCAATGGTATCCCTTTATCAACCTCGGTCATTATGAGCTGGCAAAAATGCTCACCGGCAGCCGGCGCGATTCCCTTATCGCCTGGTACCGTGAAGGCATCGATCGTGTCTGGCGGAAGGCAAAGACCAATGCATTTTACCGATTTGTCCCTTTTATCTGGTGCAGCAATAACCTTACCGTCAGCTT
>DASZVM010000666.1:0-2309 GCA_035547295.1 Puia sp.
CCACCTTGGCAGAGCAATTAATGTTGCCTACCAGGCTTCCATCGATACGCAGATCGCCGTTGCTGGTAATATCGCCCTTCATAGATGTTCCGGCCCCGATAAGGCTGGTGCTGGTGCCCGCGGAGGGATTTTCTCCAGGGACATCCGATTTGGATTTTCCATTGAACATAGTATCAGATTTTAAATAGTCATTGAATCTTAGTCGTTAATTTTCTCAGGTTTCGGGATCTTCAACGTAGTTGTGTCAACCTTCACTGTCGTATTTCCCTGCAACACACTGCGAATGCTCTCCAGGTACTGGTCCTTATAACGGACTTCCCGCTCTAACGAATCGGTACGCACTTTTAGTTCACGTAAGTCCTTGGTATTATTCACATCGCCATATCCGGGAATATACAGCTTCAGGGGAGTGAAAACGATCAGTCCTACGGTCAGCCCCGTAAGCAATACAAAAATCGTGCAGAGTCCTACATATACGCTCAGACGGGACAGCTTGAAAGTCACCACTTCCTCATAGGTGTCATCATTCATCACCACCAGCCGGTAGCGGTTCTGCAAACGCTTGAAAGTGGAATTGGCATCGAATTTGGCCATAGGAGATTGATTGCGGCAAGCAAACTTAACGAATTTAATCACAATTGATTGTCCATGCAATACAATAAATTTCCCAAAAACGAGTTATGGTGTCATTTCCGCGCATATCCGGACATTATAATTTAGCTTGCGGTGTAAACGTTGGGTTCGTGACTTATAGTAAAATTCTGCTATTTGCCGTCTTTTCCATGCTGACGCTGTCTACCCTCGGACAGCAGGGGGTAGCCTATGACCTGACCAAACCTAAAAAATTCGAGAACAGGGTCCTGGCCTCCGAAAAATCCGGCGACAACCCCAAAAAGATAAAAAAGGTACGCCGCTTCATCCAAAACACAGTCACCCATTATAATTATTACTTCAACGCCAACGAAAAGATCAACCAGGTCATCGCCCGGGCCAAACAGCAGAATAAGGACGATTACACCAGTCTCCTGCCCTTCTATAATTATACCCTGGAAGCCACCCTCGCACAAAAAAGAGAGCTGGACTCCGTCATTTACAAATGCACGGCCGGCATCCTCATACACGACACCCGCAGCGACTGGGTAGACAACCTGTACATGCTCATCGGCGAAGCATATTACCTGAAAAAGGATTTCGACTCAGCCTACATTACTTTCCAGTTCGTCAACTTTGCCTTTGCCCCAAAAGAAGCCGACGGCTACGACAAACCCATCGGCAGCAACGCCAATGCCGACGAAGGAGGAAATGCCAACATCGTCTCCACCGCAGAGAAAAGGAATGTCCTGCAAAAAGCTTTCTCCAGACCACCCAGCCGTAACGAATCCCTTTTGTGGAAGATCAGGACCTATCTTGCAAGGAACCAGTACGCGGAGGCCACCAGCCTCATCGAAGTATTGAAGCACGACCCCCTGTTCCCCCCACGCCTGGCCCCAGGTCTGGCGGAAATGCAGGCCTTTTCCTTCTACCGCCAATCCATATATGACAGCACTGCCTTCTACCTGGAAAAAGCCCTGCCGGTAGCAGAGAACCACGAAGAAACAGCCCGTTGGGAATACCTGATAGCACAGCTTTATGAAAAGATAGGCCGCAATTACGAAGCAAAGACCTTTTACCAACGGACTATCAGGCACACCTATAATCCCGTCCTGGAGATCTATGCCCGGCTAAACGCCATCCGGCAGAACAAGGAAGGCGGAGAAGATTTCATCCGGAAGAACATCGACGCGCTGGTAAAAATGGGACACAGGGATCGTTACGAATCCTATAGGGATATCATCTGGTACACAGCCGCACAGATGGAGCTGGAAAGGAATAATAAGCCGGGTGCCGAAGCCTTTCTTATACTCTGTACAAAGGCCGGCGCCGGGATCATCGGCAGCCAGCGCAACAAGGCTTTTTTACAGCTGGCCAACCTCTCCTTCGAAGAAAAAAAATACAAGGCCGCTAAAAACTATTACGACAGCCTCAATACCAACGACCCCGCCCCCCTGGGGGACATCAGCTGGCTCCCGGACCGCAGGGCAGCCCTGGCCACCATCGTGGCACAGCTGCAGATCATGGAAAGACAGGACAGCCTGCAGCGCATCGCCGCCCTCCCCCCCGCCGAACGGGACGCCTATATCAAAAAGCTGGTAAGGACCCTGCGCCGCCGGCAAGGCCTCCGTGACGAAGGGGACAGCACCTCCAATAACAACGGCCCCCTGAACAACAACGCTTCCATCCCCGATCTCTTTAACACAGGCTCCGGCAAC
>DASZVM010000667.1:0-5561 GCA_035547295.1 Puia sp.
TCCTCCAGCTTCTGCACCTGCATGCTCAATGTCGGCTGCGTAACAAAACAATGCGCGGCGGCCGCGGCAAAATGACGATGGGTATCGACGGCTACGATATATTCCAGTTGTACGAATGTCATAGACAAACTTAAATAGACAAAATCTATGCAAAGATAAAAACTAATCGATTCTTCTGTTTATCACAAATTCCGGCCGTTTGATCACATTTTTATACCATATCTCCCCGCTTTTTCCAATCTTGCCTTTCTTCCAACTCATCATCCATCTATCGAAGGTTTTTTTCCCGTGAAAAAAATGAATTGCTGCATCTCAATAAAAATCCTGAAGTCCCGTTAATACATCTAATTCTTATGTATATTTATCTTATGCAATCAGTAAAGCGACCGATCCTGCTGCTGTCGATCATGACGGCCCTTGTTCTGCCCCTGGCTTCTTTTGCCCAGCCTGCCGGCGGAAAGATCACCGGCATCGTCCAGGATGCCGGCAGCCATCCCATCCCCGCCATTTCCGTACAGCTGCTGCATGCACCCGACTCTACTCCCTTAATAGGCGCTGTCACCGACGACCAGGGGAAGTTCGGGTTCAAAAGGCTCAAAAGCGGCACTTATCTGCTGACAGCAACGGGCCTCGGTTATAAGGGATACACCAGCATCCACCTGACCATCGACGAGGGACATATCTCTATCCGCCTGCCGGCCATCGTCCTTCAACGGACGGGAGCAAAAACCCTTACAGCAGTGGCCGTAACCGCCAAAAAAGCCCTGGTGGAAGAACAGCTGGACAGGACCGTGGTCAACGTGGATGCCATGATCGGCAATGCGGGCAGCAATGCCCTGGACGTCCTAGCCAGATCACCCGGCGTGATAGTCGGCACGGATGGAAGCATCACCCTTAATGGCAACAGCACCACCGTGCTGATAGACGGCAGACCCACCTACCTGTCCGCTGCCGATCTGGCCGCCTATCTGCGCTCCGTGCCCGCCGGCGTCCTGGACAGGGTCGAGCTGATGACCAACCCGCCCGCAAAATATGACGCCGCCGGCGCAACCGTCATCAACATCCGTCTCAAAAAGAACAGGGCAGCGGGGTTCACCGGCAATATTTCCACCGGATGGAACCAGGGCGTCTACGGCCGTACCAATGACGTGCTCAACCTCAATTACCACAATGGAAAGGTCAACCTGTTCAGCAACCTGGGCTACAGCTTGTATAAAACATATGGCGATGAACCCTACCAGCGGTATTTTTACAACGACAACGGCTCGCTGAACAATGCGGTGCTCACGGACAACCATTACAAGACCACCAGCAATGCCTGGAATGGCAAGCTGGGCATGGACTTCTCCCCCTCCGCAAATACTACTTACGGTGTCGTGCTCACAGGCAACACACGGCCTTCCAACGACCGGCTGGACTATAACAGCCATAGCTACGATGCCGGCATGAAGCCGGACTCCACCGCCCAGGGCTATACATCCGGCAAATATTCCTGGAAAAGCTTTGGCGCCAACCTGAATTTCCAGCACAGATTTGGCACAGAAGGCAAAGAATTAAGCACCGACCTGGATTATATCAACTACAGCTCAAAGGGAAATAAGTACTCCCCCAACTTCGTCACCCTGCCCGACGGCACATCCGCCAGTGAGCTGGATTTCCAGTATTCCGCCCCAGCGGATATCCATATCTATGCCGCAAAAACGGATTACAGCCATCCCCTGAAAGGACATGTAAGGCTGGAAGCCGGAGCTAAATACAGCTATGTCAACACGGATATTGCCACCAACTATTACGATGTCTCCGGCAATATATCCTTACCCGATTATGGACAAACAAACCATTTTATCTACCGGGAACATATTGCCGCCGGCTATGCCACCATCGGCAAGGAATGGAAAAGGCTTTCCGCCCAGTTGGGAGCAAGGGTCGAAAATACCCTGTCGGAAGGGCGCCAGCTAGGCAATGCCGTTATAAGGGACTCGTCTTTTTCCAGGAATTATACCAATCTGTTCCCGACGGCTTTCTTCAACTACAAGCTGGATAGCGCAGGCAACCATGTCCTCGTGCTGCGCTATGGCCGGAGGATCAACCGTCCCGGCTATCAGCAGCTGAACCCCTTCCTCGTCTACCAGGACAAATATTCCTATAATTCCGGCAACCCTTACCTCAACCCCTGCTATAACTATCATATCGAGCTCTCCTGGCGCTATAAACAGCTGCTCACTATCGGCGCCCATCTCGACCACGTGACCGACATCATCTTCTCCACCACCTCGACGGAAGGAGACCTCTTTATCACCCGGCCGGGCAATATAGCCAACGGCCATATTCTTTTTATGGTCTTCAACCTTTCCTTGTCTCCCGCAAAGTGGTGGAACTTTAATTTCAATGGCCGGATAGGCAACCTCGTGAACAAAAGCACCATCAATGCAGTGTACCTGGACAAAAGCATCCTGGTAGGTACCGCCGATCTCTACAACCAGTTCAAATTCAAAAATGGATGGAGCGCTGAAGCGCAGGTACAGTACAGGAGCAGGTTCGTATCCGCTCAAAATCTGACAAAAGACATGTGTTTTGCCAATGCAGCCGTTCAGAAGAATATATGGAAGGATAAAGGCAGTCTGCGCCTTACCCTGGAAGACATCTTTCATTCGAGAAAGAACCGAAACCAGACGACCGATATACCCCATACCGCCGCCTTTAGTACGCATGTCGAAGATTCTCAACGCATAGGTCTGGCTTTCAACTATCGTTTTGGCAAGGCGCCCGCCCAGCGCAAACGGCGACAGAACAATACGAGTGCGGATGAAGAGCAGGGAAGGGTCAATTGACCGGCCCCTTTTGAAAGATCTTACAAAAACACGATATTGTAGTATGAAGCACCTTTTCCTCATTTCCCTCATCCTATTATCGTCGGCCCCGGCCGTCTTTGCACAATCAAAGGAAGTACAGCAAAAGATCCACGAAGTGGAAACCCATCTCTCCGGCTGGGTGCGTACCCAGCACGACAGGGATTGGACGCTGGCCGAACGTATGGCCTACTATCGTCTCAGGGGAGTGAGCATCGCTGTCATCAATGATCATAAGATCGAATGGGCGAAGGGTTACGGTTGGGCGGACAGCAGCGAACACCGGCCCGTCACCACAGCTACGCTCTTCCAGGCTGCCTCTATCAGCAAATCCCTCAACAGCGTAGGCGTGCTGAGACTGGTACAGGATGGAAAGCTGGACCTGAACACGGACGTCAATCAATATTTGAAGGGTTGGAAATTCCCCTACGACAGCGTTTCCAAAGGCAAAAAGATCACCATGGCCGAGCTTCTGAGCCATACGGCAGGACTCACCGTACATGGTTTTCCCGGCTATGATATAAACGACACCATTCCGTCCATCCAGCAGATACTGGACGGCCAGCGGCCCGCCAATAGTCTCCGGGTACGATCGATGATCGAGCCCGGTCTCCGTTCAATATATTCCGGCGGCGGCATCACGCTGTCCCAACTGGTGGTCATGGATATCACAGGTCAACCCTATGACCGTTTCATGTACGACAGCGTCCTGCTGCCGTTGGGCATGAAGAGCAGCTCATACACCCAGCCTCCGCCAAAAAACAAAAGCCCTTTATCAGCCACGGCATATCGGGGCAACGGCACACCCCTCCATGGCAAATACCATATCTATCCCGAATTGGCCGCGGCTGGTCTTTGGACGAGCCCCACCGACCTGGCGCACTATATCATCGCTACCCAACAGGCCCTGGAGGGAACGACAGGCGGCGTTCTTTCCCCTGCCACGACAAAGATAAGGCTCACACCCTACATCGACAGCAATACCGCCCTGGGAGTGGTCATCCAGCAAAGAGGAAATGACAAATACTTTTCACATGGAGGCGCCAATGAAGGGTTCCGCTGCCAGTACTATGGGAGCTTTCATGGCGGAAAAGGCATCGTGGTAATGGTGAACTCGGACAACGGCGCCATCATGGATGAGATCATCAACAGCGTAGCCACGGTATATAAGTGGGAAGGGTTCTATAAGCCCGTAGTCAAAACGGAAATCGATGTCCCCGCTCCATCCCGGCAGTATACAGGCGCCTATGTCCTTGACAAGGACACGGTCCGCCTGCTGGAAAAAAATGGAAAGATATTTGTCGATGTCGGCTTTGATCAATGGCAGCTGCACTTCACCTCAAGGGACGATTTCTTCCTGTACGACGACAGAAGCGATCTCCGGTTCCTCCGCGAGAATGACCGTGTCAGCGGCATTCAGATCAATCACCAGCGGACATATAAAAAGGTGGATCAATAATAGGTAAAGACAGTTTTGTATCCCGACGTCCCAAGCCCGTTGGGTGTAAGTTCGGTCACTCTGCCCGAGGCATCGGCATGTGCCGTATAGATGGCGCCGCCGGGCGGTAAGTCTTCCAACATCCCGGTAACCTTAGTCACTATGGTTTTTGAAACATAATCAGCATACCCGCTGAAATTATAGAGGGAAAGCACATGCAGCAACGGCCCCACCGCATTCGCGACTTCCGCCTTGTAGCCCGGGTTCGCAGCAGCGGAATGCCCATATGTTACTTGTTCCTCATCAGCCCACTGTCCCTCGCTGGGATCCCAGAACCATACTTTTGCGCCCGTCCAATTTCCGTCCGTTACGACCATTGTATCGGCATAGGCCTCACTGCTCAGATCACCCGCTACAAAAACACGGGAGATGATATAATTCCCCGGGTAGGTGTAATACGTTACAAAGTGACTCGCGCCCGTGCTGGTGTCCTTGATGATCCTTCCCTGTCCGTCGAATGTCAGCGTGTGCAGCTCGGGTGTGCCGTCATTCAAAGTATACACATAGCTGTCAGGCAGCGGATTACTCCCGGAAAAGTTAAATACGCTTGTCATCGAGCCGGAATCGGTGCCATTCGTCGCATACTGTGCAAAGGTCGCCACCCGATGCTGAGCGTCATAGGCGAATGAGTCGACCTCTATCTCGTCAGGGGCGATCGTACGGGCCGAAGAAAGATAAGAATTGTTCACCGGGCTGCCGCCACCATCGGAAGAACCGCTATGACTACAGGAAGAAAATACGACGGCAGCAGCAAGGGAAAGCGCAAGGGTGCGCAATAAGCTGTTTTTTGGGGGCATGATCTAAGGTTTATAGGTTTTTCTACGCGCACAAAAATAAACAATGACATCGGGATTTGCAATCTTTCCCCACGAGATACCGTCATGGCCGGCCCGGAGAATAGCCTGGATCTGAATAAGCAAATAAAAAAACCGGGGTATGCCCGGTCTTTTTTGTTCTTAGTTGTTCGTATCCGAGGTCGTCCCCGTCTCCAATAGCTTGTAAAGCTCATCCAGCCTGGGTGAGAGAATGATCTCCGTTCTTCTGTTCAATGCCCTTCCTTCCGGCGTGCTGTTGGTAGACACAGGGTCGTACTGGCTGTGACCGGAAGCCTCAACCCTTACAGGGTCGACCTTATAGTCGCTGGTAAGGATACGTACGATGGCATTTGCCCGGGCCGTGCTCAGGTCCCAGTTATCCTTGAACCTGGTACGGAT
>DASZVM010000668.1:0-3897 GCA_035547295.1 Puia sp.
TATCACGGAAGAGCTGACAAAGAAATTAAGCGCTTTGCAGAAAAAACATATCCAGGAAGAGCTGGATCAATGGGAAAAGGGACAGGATAATATTCCTTCCCGGACGCCATTGGAGGTCATCACCCGCCGGATCAGGGAGCGGTATGACTTCAGGGAAGAGGATATACTATAGTTCAGCCTGCATCCTCCTGGCTGGCTTCGGCATTGATATAATTTTCAGCCAGGGCCGTCAGCAGATCATCAAACTCTTTTTCCTCATGGAGGATCGTTTCCAGGATGTCCAGCACATCATCGTATTCCAGCGTACGGGCCAGTTGGGCCAGGCTTCCATAGGAAGCGATCTCGTAATGTTCCAGCTTTTGGGTGGTTACTATCAGCCCTGCGTCACGGGTGGCTGTTCCCTTTTGCGTGGTTTCCATCACCGTCTCCGCCTCGCGGCCAATGCACAAAAGAGCTTCAGGATCTCTTGTCACCGGCCGTTTGCCCAGCATGCGGAATATCTTTTCCAGCCGGGTAAGGTGCTCACGGGTAGTATCCAGATGGTTGGCCAGCGCGTTTTGCAACTGGAGGGAAGAGGCGGCCTTTTTTAGTAAAGGCAGTATCCTGGTCTGGTGCTTTTCCGCCCCATAAATTTCGCGTAATTCATTGAAGAAGAGCTTTTCCATATAGCGCAATGTTTACAGTATCAAGATAGTAATAGCAATGATAACTACATAATTGTGCCATTCTCCCATGGCTCGGATTTTTATATCATCATTATAAAAATGCAGATATGGAAAATTTAAAGACCGAATCGATAAAAATGCAATTGGAAGGATCCACGCAGGAATTCGAGCTCAACGAAAAAGACTTCGGGGACCAGGTAGTCTTCGATATATCGAGGGAAGGTCAGTATCTTATGACCATTGGCAAAGACGGGAGCATCTTGTTCATGAACTTCGATGCTCCCGAATCCGAGCGAAAGATCTTTAAACTTTCGTTCCTGGATCGGTTCGTAGAGAAGATAAAATCCGTTTCTTAAGCATTGTGTACCTCTGACATGTAGAAAATGATCCAGTAGTGTAGGGAAAATTTTCTACATTTTACGATCTGCGCATCCGCTTTCACTCAAAGCGTATCATGCCTGCGTCCTTTCCGAAAAGCGCAGAAAGGGTGAGTAGCCGCCAACCGGTTAAGCTCGCTGATCGTTTTTTCATCAGGAGGTGGAACAGGCGGCATCAGTTTGACGATACTTCCCTGCTTTGGATGTTGCGTTTTGCTGGAATAGGCTATCAGGGAACGCTCTGGTTGATGGGCTGGAAGAATGTGCGATGAATCTTTTTTCATTCGTTTAAAGGTTTCATCGCTATTTATTCAAAAAGGATACCAGCCCTCGTTACAGTAAGTTAAGAATCAGTAAACAAGGCTTTATAACAAAGCTATAACAATAAAAAGCTTGAAATTGGAATATACCTTATATTGGCCTCTTATTGATTACTAAACGATGACCCCAAATTAGTGCTCGCGAAGATTATCATGATACGATTTGCTGCTGTGGTGGGCTGCTGGTTGGTTTATCTCAGCTGTTTTGGCCAGGTAACAGATAGTACCCGTAAAGTTGACAGCACCCATAAAGGCAGCAGGCTGATGAATAACAATATTTTTCAGTTCTTCCGGAATGCCCTTAGCCGTGGCGGGGGGGCTGATACGAACATCAAACCCATCATTACGGGTCAGGTAGATTCATCCCAGCTGGTGTCCGCCCTGAACACAAAGAGCGAAAGCCCCTTTATGGCGTATGAAGGAAAGGTCATCCGGCATATCATCGTCAAGACTTATGGGTTCGAACAGACCTTTACGGATACTTCCAAACGGCTGCAGTATTTTGGCACGAAACTGCTGAACCAGGCGCACCGGAAGACGAGGGATTGGGTTATCCGGAATTCGCTGTTCATTAAGGAGAATACGGCGCTCAACCCGTTCAAGGTGGCGGATAACGAACGGTTGATCCGTAGCCTGAACTTTATCCAGGATGCCCGTATCCTGGTGAACTATCTTCCGGATGCGGAGGATTCCGTAGACCTGGTGGTGGTGGTGAAGGACCTTTTCAGCATTGGGGGGGAACTGGCCAGTCTGGCGCCTAACAGCATCCATGGAAATATCAGCGAGGCCAACTTCCTGGGGATGGGACAAAAGATCCAGGGGGGGATCATCGCGGAACAGACCCGTCACCCCGGCTTTGGTTATCAGCTGTTGTATACCAAGACCAATGTGTACAGGTTTGTAAACGCCGCGGCTTCCTATACCGAGATCAACAATAATTTAAAGGACGGCACACCGGATGAGCAGGCCTGGTTCCTGCGGCTGGAACGTCCGCTATATGCACCCTACGCTCACCTGGCAGGGGGGATCAACCTGGGAACATTCCAGTCTATCAACCGGTATCGCCGGCCTGACAGCCTGTTCTTCAATTATCGCTATTGGACCCATGATTTTTGGCTTGGATGGAACCTGGGGAGCGACCGGTTCCTGTCCAACACATCCGTCCGGGACCGCAAATTCGTCAGCCTCCGCTACTTTAAGAACCATTTTACGGATGTGCCTTACCAGATAGCCGACCAGTTCAACTTCAGGTTTAACGACAGGGAAGCCGCACTCGCGCAGTTCACCTTTTTCAGACAGGACTTTTATAAGACAAACTATATCTATGGTTTTGGTACTACCGAGGACGTCCCCGCGGGTTATAATGTAGCTTTGACGACAGGGTACTACCGGCAGACGGGAGTGACGGACCTTAGACGGTTTTACAGCGGAGTGGACGCCAATAGCTATGTGGTGACGAAAAGAGGAGGATTCGTCCAGTACTTTTTCAGGGCCGGCGGTTTTCTGCGGCATGGGCATGTGGAGGATGCCGGCGGGGTCATCGGGGCGGGCTATTACAGCCCCCTGTTCCTTTTCAATAACCTGAAGATCCGTCAGTACATCAATTTTAGTTTTACTAAACAGTTCAACAGGGTAGGCATGGATGCGTTGACGCTGAATAATCCTTTTGGGCTTCGTTATTTCAGCGGGGACTCGGTGATAGGGTCCCAGCGGCTGACGCTGCATTCGGAGACCAGTTTTTTTCTGAACTTCAGGCTCCTGGGTTTTAAATTCGCCCCCTTCGCCTTTGGGGACATCTCGCTGCTGACCCCCGAGGACAGATCGTTTGACAGGAGCTCCCTTTATCATGGCATCGGCGCGGGGCTAAGGACCCGCAATGAGAACCTGGTCTTTAATACCATCGAGTTCCGGATGGTCTATTTCCCCCGTAAGACAGAGCAAAACCAGTCTTTCAAGATCATGATCGATACAGGGATCCAGTTCAGGTACAGCAGCATCTACGTAAAGGCGCCGGATGTGGTATTCCTGAACAACAGCGGTCTGAACAGCATTTATTGAGGGGATAGCTGTCGGGCGATCTTTTCCGTTAGTCGCCGGGCCCAGTAACGGTCTTGTTCTTCCGAGGGATGAAGACCATCGGCGGCAAACGTCCTCTCATGGCCTCTTGAATGGGGCGTAATGTCGATAAAGGCCGCCTGGTGCTGCTCACAGAGCTCTCCGGCCACGGCATTAAACCCATCGATCTCCCGGGTAATGACATCCCTGTCACGGTCTGCCGCAAAGGGGGAGACGCTCCAGTCGGGGATCGACAGCACAAAGACATGCCCGGCCTTTCCCCCGGCAAAACCTATCGCCTGGCCAAGCAGCGATCCGAATTGGCGGCCATATTCTTCGCATGAGCGGCCCCGGTATTGATTATTCACCCCGATAAGGAGACTGACGAAATCATAGGCGGGCAGGAGCTTTGTGCCGCCGATGGCGTCCGCCAGCTCATCCGTCGTCCAGCCTGTGCGGGCAATGATCTCGGGTGCTGCA